>CAWVWD010000536.1:0-3531 GCA_963933585.1 uncultured Saprospiraceae bacterium | reverse complement strand
TTGTTTGACTGACCATTCGAAATATCATCAAATAAATTATAAAATTATAAATTAGACTGTTTTGTTTGAATACCAACTACCTATATTTTAACTATACGCTTAATTCAAAATGCATTTAACCAAATAATAGAATCGCTACAATATTACAAACTTCAACTATAACTGTTCTTGAAGAAATGATTATTTATAAATGAATATAAAAATTGATTGTCGGCTTATAACCTTTGCAAAAAAAGGTATAAAATATGGAATTTTTTTTTAGTTAAACCACTATTATTTATGAAATTTTGAAATATATTATTCGTATTCGCTTTATTTATGAGTGTTGGCGTTCGATTTTTATCTTGTAGTGAAGATGAGCCAATAATAGAGCCAGAAGCAGTCAATGACTGGAATAGATTACCGTTCAGAACAAGCAACTGAGGTCTTCGAGATTCCTGTAAGTACAACGACTTATACAAGAACGGCGTTTAATATGACCACTACAATTGCATTTACGGAAGAACCAAAATAATGCTACAATTCCAGGAACTTATGACCTAGATTTGCAGGCAACGACATTAAGACAAGTTCAAGATATCACTTAGTAGTAAGTCAAGTTAGTCGCGTAATCACAGTTACAAAACCAGCCGGGGAAACCTCAACGTTGACCGTTACGGAGTTAACCGCAACGTCTTTTAAAGTAGATTGGGATTATACCACTGAAGAATCTTCAGCTATAGGTCTAATTACAACGGTAACGACGACAACTGCAATGACTAAAATTACCTTTACGAAGTAATTTTATAACCGGTTAATTATTCATATTCTAATCAAGGTTTTTATAATAAAAATCTATAACTTGATTTTTCACTCCAATCGAAATCGAATCAGTAAATTATACGGAACTCGAATCATTTTTTATTCATCTTTCTAATTAATAAAATTAACGAACCCGTAAGACTTTCTATCTTCATACGCTAATCTGTATTCTGAATAATTAACTACTTAATAAAAAAAAGCCCTAATGATATAATATCATTAGGGCTTTCAAATATATTTTTATATGAAAATTTACAAACGATAGTTGGCACCAATACTTAAAAAGTGTGGCGCACCAAGAGCTGTTTCGAGACTCAAACCTATATTATCTGTAACATAATAACGCATTCCAAAACCTATTAATTGAGGTGCAAAACTCCATCCACTGAGGTCAGCCCCAAAGAAATCATTATTAGGATCTGATGAATTAATTTTGCTAACCCAATTTGTCATTCCGACGCGAACACCTGAATACATATCTAATTTTTCAGAATTTCCGTAATGAAATAGTACCCTCAATGCAATATTTGTTCTTTGTAAATCTGCTGAAAAATCTTCTGTTACAAGATTAAAATCTTGATCTAAATATTGGTAATCATTTACATCAAAACCAAAATCTTGATAAGAAAATGCTAAACCAGCACTAACTCTTGGCGTTAGCGCATAATCATAATTTAACTGAATAGCTGGAAGTGAATTAGTGGTGACTTCACCTGTTCCACCAGCACCTAATGCATCGAATAAAGCACCAGCTAAGCTGAACCCAGCCCCAGCATAAATATTTGATTTATAATCACCATTTTGAGCAAATAAAGAGTTCGAACTAAAAGTAAGAGCCAGTACACAGGTTAATAATAATACTTTTCTCATTGAAAAAATTTTAAATTGTTTGTTAAAAAAAAATGAATCTACAACAAATATAATCACGTAATGTTGTGATTGTTAGCTTTACCGATTAATTAAATGTTAAGGTCTTTATAATGATAAATACTTTTTTTTATTACTCCAACCGAAACCGAATCGGTAAATTATACTGCACTCGAACTGGTTTTTCATCAATTTTTCCTGGTTCAAAATTCGGTAATAAATTCACAAGTCGTAAGGCTTCCTCCCCACAATCAGCTCCAGGATCACGAATGACTTTTGCATTGGTGATCGAACCATCTTCTTCTATGACAAAAGAAATAACTGCTGTTCCTTCGACACAAGGTCCACCCGCAGGCCATCGTAAATTTTTATAAATAAAATTCAACATCGTTTTATCTGCACAGGCTTTTCTATCTACATAGTTTTCCAAGGAATCACAAGCTGGAAATATTGGCATTTCATCAACTATTCTAAAAACAAAATCTACTAAAACCAACGGAATCTCAGGAGCGATTTGTGGTTTTAAATCTAATTCACTCTTTTCAATTTGCCCAAAAGTGGTCATTGAAATGAGCATTAAAAAAATAAAAATTGATTGGCTTTTCATGTTTTTTTGAATTTTCTTATTATGAAAGATGGAGTCCTTACGATCGGGAGATGCCGTCCTGAGTACTCATGGACGGCATGACGGAAATACTTTAGGGAGATGTAGGGAAAAATTATTTTGGTGCAAAAAGGGAAAAAAAATCTGATTATAATATTAAGTCATTGCGATACTGCCAGCTGTCAACTGCCTACTTATTCTTCACCTTCTTCGCCAACTTCGCCCAAAGTGGCAAGTTATCTTTTTTAATTACCGAATACGGTTGATTCGTCGCTCCAAAACCTTCGTAAAATTTTGCAACACCAGGAATAGACGAACCTTCAAAATCAAAGATCGTTGGTTTTAAGGCATTTTGTTGAATCGTCATATCTAACAAAACGTGCATCGCTCTTTTTTCTCGACCTTCAGGCGTCGTTGTTGGTAATAAATTCACGATTCGATTTTTGGAAACCAAAAAGAAACCTGCTGCCAAGAAATCATTTTGCTCATTCGTAATCGCTGACATAAAACCCATACCTCGATGCAGGGCATTATAAATCACTCGATGAGCCGCATGATACGCAGCATCACCTAACTCTGGGATTTTTGGACCTTGATGCGTTCGGTACATTTCCACTAATTTTTCAACTTTGATACTACTCGTCAAAGTCATTTTGTGGTTTTCTGCACGTTTCAGGTTTCGCTTTAAATTTTTAGAGTAATTCCCTTTAATCGTTTCGTAATCATCCATTAATCGAAGTGTAAAATTCGGTTTTTCTTCTACTTCAAAACCCCAATCTTCTTCAATTTTATTCCGATGATTCATATTAATGTGAATGAATTTATATTCCTTTGGAATCGCTTCCAAAAACGATTGAATTCGTTTGGACGATAACATATTAATAGAATAAATACCCAATTGTTGAGCAAAAAATGGTTGGTATAACTGCTTCGTTCCCAAAAGTTTATCATTCCAAACTAATGGAAAAATCGTTTCATAATTCCCTTCTACCAAACCCTCCCAGTTTTCAGAAATCGCGTCCAAATGCCAAGTATAACCATACGGATTCCCATTGTTTCCATAATGTACACAACCATTCCAACGCTTTTCATCAATATCTTCTCGCTTTACTAATCGTATTTCCATTTTTCTATTTTAGTACAAATATCACTTTTTTGGACATCATCGAGTTCTCGGGACAAACATTTTTCTATAAAATGAATAAATTTTCTATATCCAAAACTCAATACTCATAAAACACGGTGAATAAAGGATAGTT
>CAWVWD010000535.1:0-3536 GCA_963933585.1 uncultured Saprospiraceae bacterium | reverse complement strand
GCATTCACGCTTGCTGAAGTATTTTGAAAGTTATTAGACGTGAAATTATACCATCTATTAATTTCACGTCTAATAACTTTCAAAATACTTCAGCAAGCGTGAATGCTGTATTTTTGAATGGTAATGATTTATTAGTTGGTACAAGTAAAGGAAAACTAATCATTACGGAATTAGAAACAAACAAGATAAGAAATATCCAATTTGAGGAGGATTACATAATTACAGGAATTCATAAATCATATGATAAGGACAAAATATGGATTAAATCTTATTTAAAATCAGTTCTCCTAAATGTAGACTATTCTAATTACACAGATAATATTGGAAATCGACTCATAAGTTATAAAACGATTTGGAATAAATCGGATTCTCTACCATTGATGATTGGAGAATATAATGGTGTTCTAAAAATTCCGAATAAAGAGATTCCTTATTTTATTTCACTTAACCAAGCTGGATTTAACGTCTCCTGGAGGGATTTACAGCGTTTATATAAAGTAAAAGGTATTACAAATCGTGTTTACGCTATTGAAAGAATAAAAAATGAATTTTGGTTCGGTTCGGCGGATGGTTTATATTATTATGAAAATGATTCTGTTACTTTAAGTCAAATTCCAGAACTGGAAAATAGTTGGGTTACACATATCATTAATCAAAATGATACCGTTTGGATTGGAACGCAGACAGATGGTGTATTTCAAGTTGTTAATAAAAAAGTAATTAATGTATTCAATGAAGAACAGGATTCTTTGAGTAATAGATTAGTGAGTAATAATTGTAAATCTTTGGTTGTAGAACCAAACGGAATCATTTGGATTGGAACAAATAATGGGATTAATAAAATAAATACAAATACAGGGGCAAATGATTTAATCAATAATTTAGATGGTTTGTTAAGTAGTGATATTAATGCTTTAGCGATTAATGATGAATCTGTTTTTGTAGCGACATCAGAAGGTTTGACGAGCTTTGATAAAAATATCCAAACGAAAAATAAGGTGCCGCCACCGATATATTTATCGAAATTTCAAATTTTTGACAAAGATACAATTCTATCTAATAATTATACTTTGCGTCATGATCAAGATAACATTCGGATTCATTTTACGGGAGTTTCGTTCCGAAGCCAAGGAACATTTACCTATAAATATAGAATGCTGCCAATATCAGAAACATGGATAGAAACGCAGTCAAATGTCGCTTCTTTTCCAATTCTAAATTCCGGTAAATATACTTTTGAAGCAATGGCGATTAATGAAGATGGTGTCGAAAGTGAAGAACCTATTAATATTAAAATTCTCGTGTTAACACCGTATTGGCAAACTTGGTGGTTTTTAGGGTTGATTATCATTTTGGGTCTATTAGGAATTTATGGATATGTATGGCGACTAAGAAAACGCTTGCAAAAAGAAAATGATTTCCAACAAAAAATTAATGAATTGGAAATGAAAGCTTTACAAGCCCAAATGAATCCACATTTTATTTTTAATGTTTTAAATTCTATTCAGCATTATTTGACTATAAATGATGGCGAACAAGCGATGATTTACCTAGCGAAGTTTGCGACATTAATTCGGACAATTTTTGACTTTTCAAAAAATACTTCGATTGTATTAACGGATGAAATTGAATTTTTGCAACTCTATTTAGGTTTAGAAAAGTTAAGGTTTAAAAATAAAGTCAACGTGAATTTTGAGATTAGTGGAGAGATTTATACCGATGATTTACGAGTGCCACCGTTATTAATCCAGCCGATTATTGAAAATGCTTTTAAACATGGTTTACTACACGTAAAAAAAGGCAATCAAAAATTGAATATTCATTTTTTGATTGAAGCTAATTGGATAAAATGTATCGTCGAGGATAACGGAATTGGACGAGAAATGGCGGAAACTAAACGAAAATACAAAAAACATCATTCTTCCGGCATGAGAATAACGGAAGAACGCCTCAAAATGTGGTTAGAACAACAAAATTCAGCAGTAGATATAGGTGAAATTAATGCTTTTAATATTATTGATTTGAAAGATGAAAATGGCAATGCGACTGGTACACGAGTCGAAATGATTTTAGGAGAAAATATTGAGGAGTAATCAATATTAAAATGTCAAAAACCTTAAACCTGTTTAAGAAACAATCATAAAAACGATTGATTTCTAAAACCATTGATAAACTTTCTTTAATTTTAGCTTGATATCAAATTAAAGCTTCAAAAAGGTAGGTTTTGATAAACAATTCTAAGAATTAAAAGAATAAAAGCAAAGTCGATGAATTACGAAAAATTATTATCTCCATTAGACTTAGGTTTTACAACCTTGAAAAATCGAGTATTAATGGGTTCTATGCACACTAACTTGGAAGAAGTGAAAGGTGGATTAGAACGAGCAGCGGTATTTTATGCCGAACGAGCAAGAGGTCAAGTCGGATTAATAGTGACCGGTGGAATTGCACCAAACTATGAAGGTTCGGTGAGTCCAATCGCTTCAAAAATGACGACTAAGGAAGAAGCCGAACATCACAAAGGTATCACGAAAGCGGTGCACGATGAAGGTGGAAAAATTTGTATGCAAATCTTGCATTCTGGTCGTTATGCGTATCACAACAAGTCGGTTGGGCCGTCCGCAGTTCGAGCGCCTATCGCTCCATTTACACCTCGTGCGTTGAGCTCTGATGAGGTTTGGCAAACGGTAGAAGATTATGTGAATTGTGCAGATTTAGCAAAATTCGCTGGTTATGATGGTGTGGAAATTATGGGTTCGGAAGGTTATTTGATTAATCAATTTATCGTGACTCGTACCAATCACAGAACCGATGAATGGGGCGGTAGCTACGAAAATCGTATCAAGTTTCCACTCGAAATTGTTAAAAAAGTAAGAGAACGTGTCGGCGAAAACTTCATTATTATTTATCGTTTATCCATGTTGGATTTGGTGGAAGGCGGCAGTACTTGGGAAGAAGTGGTACAGCTGGCAAAGGCAATCGAAAAGGCTGGAGCGACGATTATTAATACTGGAATTGGTTGGCACGAAGCAAGAGTTCCGACGATTGCAACATCAATTCCAAAAGGTGGTTTTGCTTGGGTGACGAAACGAATGATGGGCGAAGTGAATATTCCATTGATTGCGACGAATCGTATTAATATGCCGGATGTGGCAGAAAATATTCTGCAAGAAGGCTGTGCCGATATGGTTTCTATGGCTCGACCGTTTTTGGCAGATTCAGATTTGGTTTTAAAAGCAATAGAAAATCGTGCGGACGAAATCAATACTTGTATCGGTTGTAATCAAGCATGTTTGGATCATACTTTTCAGATGAAAATTTCGTCTTGTATCGTCAATCCTCGGGCTTGTCACGAAACGATTTTGAACTTTGAGCCAGCGGAAGAATTAAAGCGAATTGCGGTGATTGGATCAGGACCCGCAGGTTTGGCAGCGGCGACTTTATTGGCAGAACGTGGTCACGATGTACATTTATTTGAAGCCGCAAAAGAAATCGGTGGACAATTCAATATGGCGAAAGCAATTCCTGGAAAAGAG
>CAWVWD010000534.1:0-3556 GCA_963933585.1 uncultured Saprospiraceae bacterium | reverse complement strand
TAACATCATCTATCAATAAATCATTATAGAAATATGTGCCACCTGCAGGATCTTGTGTTGCTACAAAACGAAGTTTCACCATACTTGTGTTATATGTATATGTTGATAAGTCATATAACTTGAATTGCCAACTTGCACTGTTTTGTTGAATCGTTGTAACTGTATCCCAATTTGCGACTCCATCCCAAGCTTCTACTCTTAATATATTATTAGATGAAGAAGCATTACTAAAAGCACTGAAGTGCCAGAAAGATAAAGCTACTCCTGATGTTAATGCAGAAATATCTACTTCATTCATTTCCAACATAACTTCAGAATCTGTTCCTGAAAAATCTATCCAAGCATATGCAGAACCATCTGCCGTATGTGATTGTGTTCCTCCTGCGTCATAACCTGGATTACCTGAAAATACCCAAGGTCCACCCGTTGTTGCTGATTGACTCCAACAGTTTGGAGTTCCTCCACTACCGAAGTTTTCCGTGTAAGGCGCTACAAACGTTGCACAAAGTGTTGTGAAACTTACCGTTCCTGCATATGAAGTATCTCCTACTGCTGTACCACATACTGCTTGTACTCTTGCCGTATGCGCTACTGCAGGTGACAATCCTGTTAATAACATTGGAGAACCCGTTGAAGTTACTGCCGTACCAGAACCGGGTACAAAACCTGAAGGACCATATTCGATAATATAACTTATTGGTGTTCCAGGGTGTGTCCATGATAAATCAGCTGTAAGTGCTGTTACATTCGTTGCCGCTAAATCATTATTTACCATTGCACAAGTCGGTGCTGGTCCTGTAGTAATTAAAAATTGTACAACTGGTTTCCATGCGTGTGAACTATTTGGTGTCAATCCACATTGAGGAGATGCATCACTTCTTGTAGAAGTCGAACCATCCGTTGAAGAAAATATACTACATTGACCTGATGAATTGTAAGCAGAAACTTGATCAAAACAGACATCAACGACGATATTATCCGAACCATTCCAAATAAAAGGACTTGAGAATACTAACATATCAAAACCACCTGCTGTCGGTGCGTATGATGCCGTATTGTACACCTGCGTTAAAGTAGATGATGCTACATAATTTGCCGTACCAGACGTAGCATTGGTTGTATGTCCCATTGCAATCGTGTAATTCGGCATCGCATTAATTGGTGCTCCAACTACATCCCATCCTAATTCTTGAACCGTAGCTCCAGGAACAAAACCTGCTGCTTGTAATTCTGCTGCAGTATAGATTGTTTGATAATGCATACTACGGTACCAAATGTTAATCGGCGATTGCCCCGTAGTAGTATTAGTTCCTGTTGCTGTACCAACCGTAACGTACTGAGCAGACGCAGAACCTGCTGTCATTAGGATTGCTAAAAGTACTGTAAACAAAGTATTTAGTGATTTCATAAAAGATTGATTTATTAAATAATAGTTTTAATTAAGTGTTTAGAATGATAAGCCAACGTATTATAATATTAAATTTAATACTCGACTCAATCTTATATAATTTGGTTTAATATTTTTTTATTCACACGAATGTTCTCTCCATTCATATCTAATTTAAGGAATTTTATAGCTAAAAAAATACTTACAAGGCAAATTTAACTAAATAAATCTTTTACAAGCAAAAAATATATGTAATTAAAGTCATAATTATTAATATTTCGATTTTTCACTCGTCCTCATAATAAAAGAACGGTTTTCATGATGAAAACCGCTCTCTTATTTAATAAATATATCTTTTAGTACTATTGTCTCTGCTGTGGTAGTCTGTTTTTTCTATCCAAAGGTTGAGGACGAGGAGCTTCTTGTTGAAAATCATGGAACACTTTTTCGATTTGTAACCAAGTTCCATCTTCTTGAAGTTGGAAACCTCGATAACTTCCATCTGGCACTTGAACTCGACCTTGTCCTGCATAATTTCCGCCCATCATTATCATATTATCAAATAATATTAAACCATAATCTTCATCATAATTTAATATTGTCGAAGCTTCTGCACTGTAAGTTACCATAAATCGACTAATCGTTTTCAGTTCCCCTTTTTTCGCTAAGATTGTTGCATCTGATATTTTCACCCTATTTCCAACAGGAACGTTCGCATTAAATTCTGCAATTTTTTTCTTTTCCTCCATAATATCTGGTGGAATTTTAAAAACTGGCATTCCAAAATATGCCTTGTCACCTTTAATTTGCATCACGTCAATTAGTTTTCGACGAGTAAAAAAGTTATTCGCATCATAGCCAAAAAGCATATAATAACGTCCAAGTTCTTTCGAGTCAACTTGCTTAATATTATAGTAAATCGCTCCAAACCATTCCTTATTTGTCGTCAAAGTCATACTTGGATTCGGAATCGCATCTGACCTATCTGACAATGGCATTAATTGTAATTTCTCTGAATTCACCTGAATAGCACCAAAATAACGGTATTCATTTTCACTCACATAAAGCTGCCAAGTAAAAATTCGGAAAGAACTATCTTCCGGGTATTGAATTGAAAGACGTTCAAATTGTGGAAATTTATATTGAAAAGAATTATCTACTTTCAAGGATTTTACCAAATGCTTAATCATATATTTACAAGATAAGAAACGGGAAATTTCACTCGTATCATGTAACATTAAACCTGAAAGTACATCTACACTATCTTCATGGTTTTGGATAGTTGCTAATTCAGATTCTGAAAATATTTTATTGTAACCTTGTGCTTGTCCTTGTGAAAGACTGAACATTATAAGTAAACAACCTACAAAAAGCCCGACTAACTTATTCATATTTTTTTGTTTTAATGTGTTTTAAAATGTTTTGTTCCTGTATCAAATAAGTAACATTTTTCAATAAGCCACAAGTTTTTTATTGTAAAAATAGTAAATCACACTTTTAATTGTGTAAATCACCGATTAAACGATAGTTCAACGCTGTGGATTGTTCAGATATCTATTTTGAATTAAATCATCTATCGCTAAAACCACATCATGCAACTCCTATGAATTAACTTACGTACAAACTAAAATTAAAAAAGTAAACGTTAAACATCTAAAAAAGTAAATTTGCGCCTTTCGTTAAAACTAACTTTAAATATACGTTTTTTACATAAAATTTAATTGAAACTTATTTCATCATTTGAAATCTATTTCATTGATAATATTATTATTTAAGCAATATTGTTAGAGCCAAGTATTAAGCTTAAAAACACATAAAACAAAAGCATCAAAATATTAAATATGCAGGCATTTACAAAGTATTTTTGGGCAACACTTATATTTTTATCTTTTTCAATTTCGTCAACTTTCAGTCAAGTCAATGCTGATTTTTCCGCCACATCAACTTCAGGTTGTACACCTGTTTTTGTTCAGTTCACGGATTTATCAACTTCTACTACTGGAAATGTTGTATCATGGAATTGGCAATTAGGAGGAAATACGTCAACCACACAAGATCCAGGAAAGGTATTTACAACCGGAGGTAGTTACACCATTTGTTTAACTGTAACCGATGACCAAGGAAATACGGACACAGACTGTAAAACAAATTACTTGACTTTCTTTAGTT
>CAWVWD010000533.1:0-3558 GCA_963933585.1 uncultured Saprospiraceae bacterium | reverse complement strand
TTATTAACCAATTGCGTGAGAAAATTGGTGTAATGTTCGGTAATCCGGAAACAACAACTGGTGGTAACGCCTTGAAATTCTATGCTTCTATTCGTTTGGATATCCGTAAAACAGGTTCTGCGATTAAAGATAAAGAAGGAGTTGTCGTTGGTAATCACGTTAAAGTGAAAGTAGCTAAAAACAAACTAGCGCCACCTTTCCGTATTGCTTTGTTTGATATTGTTTATGGAAAAGGTATTTCCAAAACAGGTGAAATCGTGGATTTAGGTGTGGAATATGACATCATCGGGAAAAGTGGTTCTTGGTATAGTTATGATGATGCGAAAATTGCTCAAGGTCGAGAAGCAGCGAAGATTTTCTTAGAAGATAATCCAGAAGTCGCTTTTGAAATCGAACAAAAAATTAAAGTAGAGATTTTAGGGCCGGACGCTGTAAAAGATAAGGAAGCAGCCGCTACAAAGCCTAAGAAAAAGAAAGAGAAAGAGAAAGAGCAAACTGATTAGGTATTTTTCAAATACATTAATATAAAAGAGTTTATGAGGTTATCACATTAAATTGTGATAACCTCATTTTTTTTCATTTCAATAGTTTTGAGTGATAAAGAAAAAGGATTCTTTATCATAACTTCAAAACCTGCTTCTGTACTTTTTTGCCATCAAACTCAATATTGATAAAATAAATGCCTTTTGGCTGATTTGAAATATCAATTTTCATCGATTTCGTTTTTAATACAAGTTGTCCGATTTCATTATAAATCGTAATATCAAAATCAGTAATATTAGTACGAATATTAATAATACCGCTTGTTGGATTTGGCGATAGGTGAAAAATATCTTCATCAATAATTGGTGCTGTATGGACAACATAAGCCGTAATCGTGTCTGAAATGGTCGAAGTGTCACCACAATTAAAAACGCTTAGCGTCACCGTGTAATCTCCAAAATTACTGTAAAAATTCGTTGGATTAGCTAATGAACTTGTATTTCCATCTCCAAAATCCCAAGAGTAACCATCCGCATTAGTTGAAGTATTGGCAAAAGAAAAATCGGCATTATCGGTAGTCGTAAATGTAAAACTTGCCATTGGATCATAAGCACCAATATTCCAAGTTAATAGATCATCAAAAACGACCACTTTTGTAGCATTTCTAATCGTCAAAGCATCTGCAGCTGTCAGCGAAAAATCAAATGTAATTGCAGTCGGGTCTTCCCGAAACATCGAGGTATAAAAAGTACAGGCCGCAGCATAAGAACCCGCCGCCGATGGATGACTGCCATCACTTGAGTATAAATCAATATTCGGATGGTTTGTACGAATATATCGCCAAACTGCACCGACTGGCGATAACTCTGCATCATTATCGTTCGCCATCATTTGGTAGCGCAACCGTAGCATACTATCCATGCCTTCGTAAGTACAAAGTGGCGGAAAAAAAGCACAATTATTCGCATCTCCATTTTCTCTTCCCCAAGTCATATAAAACATGGTTTCGCCACAAGGTTGATACTTTTCAATTGAATCATTCAAAGCTTCTGCATAGGGAAAAGTGTTCGCTTGAACTTGTGCAATCGGAAAAGACGGTTCTTGACTCTGTGCTTGTAGAATCACATAATCCCAATTTCCAACCTGAATAGGTTCTAAAGTGTTTGCATTTCCTGCATGACCTTGAAGCGTCGCACCGCCCATTAAGTTACTCGAAAACTGTAAGGTGTCACCTGCTGATAATGCAGCGTTTGAAATAAGTTGAGGTAAATTATTTGCTGCTGTATAACTATTTCCTGCGAAGAAAGCTCGGATAGTTTGTTGTGCAAAAATAGTATTGGTAAATAGAAGTACGCATAGTATCGTCAATAAATTTTTCATCTGTAATCACTTATTTTTAAAAAAAATGTAAAACTGTATTCTTGAAAACTATTTTCCTACCCTGTGCAAAGGTATAATAAACCGTATCGGTTTTTAAAACTGGCATGGTTTAACTGGCAATAATTTTTGATTTATTGTATTACGGTTTCTACTTAGGGAGGAATTTGTCGGTTTAAGAGCTTGAAGCTAAATTATTGTAATGTGAAAACGGTTATCAAACGTTTAGGGAAATAATTAAAATAAAAGCGAACCAGTTAGATCATGGATATATTATTATGCTTCAAAATGTAATTAAATAATTATTGGAGGCTATAAGTGCATTGAAAAGTACAGGTATAGCCAATAATAGTATGAAGTATTTAATTGGTTATTATTTCTGTAATATTTAGTCAGCGGCAAACCGTAAAACCATATTCACCGTCATTCTTGAATAATTTTCTCTTAGTAATTTTTGCTCATCAAAACTACTTAACCAGCGGTAGTCAACCGCATTTGCAACCCGAAAATTATCGGTCAAATTAAATTATATCACCACCATTAATTCCTAAACCAAAGCAATTATTTAGCGAAGAATCTAAAAATATTGGACTACCAAAATATTATGTTTTATCAGATTAGTAGGATTTGAAAATCTTTGATTTTTTTGAGTAAAAGCATAATCGCAAATAATTACTAAAATAACACCGATTAATTTTTTCATAATATTATAAATATGATTATATAATAGTAAAACTATTGATTATGTTTGTAAAACAATCTTTATAAAAGATTTCGATATTGAAAAAAAAATAAATTTTAGGGATAAATTGGAGGTTGTTTAATCATATTTTTAAGACAATCAATATTTATATTCCCTTGTTAATCAGATAAAAAGGATAATTTGAAATTCAAAAACGTAGTATTAGAATATTTACAGATTGGCTTAGGGATTTTATTGGCAAGTATTGGTTTAAAGGCTTTTTTACTACCAAATGGTTTCCTTGACGGTGGTGTAACCGGTATTGCGTTACTAATTAATTCCAAATTAGATATTAATATCTCTTACCTTTTGGTTGGGTTAAGTATTCCATTTTTGGTTCTGGGTTATTTTATGTTGTCCAAACGAATCGTCATTAAATCCATTTTTACCATTATTATTTTGGCAATTTTTATTCAATTAGAAAATTTCTCTGTCATTACAGAAGACAAGTTGCTTATCTCTATTTTTGGTGGACTATTCGTTGGTATGGGAATCGGAATTACGATTCGGAACGGTGCGGTTCTAGACGGCTCGGAGATTTTAGGAATTTTTATTCACGACCGTTTTGGGATTGATATCGGTAAATTTATATTGCTATTTAATGTCGTTCTATTTGCCATTACAGCGATAGTTTTATCTGTTGAAGTCGCGATGTATTCTATTTTAACGTATATCATAACGGCAAAAGTAACGGATTTTGTAATTGAAGGATTTGAGAATTTTATCGGTGTTTTGGTCATTTCAAAACATCATGAAACTTTAAAAACGAAAATTGCGAAAAATATTGGTTCGGGAATGACGATTTATAAAGCGGAAAAAGGTGTTGGGAGTCAAGGTGAAACGGAAGATATGATGATTATTAATACCGTAATTAATCGAATTGATATTCGTAAAATGTATCGTACGATTGATAGTATTGATGAAAACGCTTTTGTGGTCGAATATGATGTGAATAA
>CAWVWD010000532.1:0-3559 GCA_963933585.1 uncultured Saprospiraceae bacterium | reverse complement strand
CAATGACAAAGGTGTGGCCGTATTATTCACATCTTGAGAAGTCAAGCCGAAGTGGATAAACTCTTTAAATTCTTGCAAACCTAATTTGTCAAATTCCTCTTTAATATAATATTCTACCGCTTTTACATCGTGATTCGTAATGCGTTCGATGGCTTTAATACGTGCAGCATCAGAAGGTTCTAAGGTAGATGCAATTTGGCGTAAAGCAGGGAATTTTGAGTTGTCAAAACTACCTAACTGCGGCAAAGGAATTTCGCATAAAGCGATGAAATATTCTATTTCGACGTAAACTCTATATTTTATCAATGCAAACTCTGAACAGTAAGCACTTAATGCTTCCGTCTTTGAAGCATAACGTCCGTCAATTGGTGAAATCGCTGTTAACATCTTTTTTCTGACTATGAATTAGGAACTATAAATTATGAATTATTAAAAACCATAATTTTAATTCGTAATGATTTAAAAATTGCCACGAAAGTAAGGATTTTAAAATAGATACGTTAATCGTAATAACGGTCATATTCCTAATTTTTAATTCCTAACTACTAATTTAAAATCAGGTTTGTCCAAATTTGTAGGGTTTTCGTGGAAATTGATTAGCACTTTAGTTGATTTCTCTTTAAGTTTGGAAAGTTATTATTGGCGAAAGCAATATTATTATTTAATCAATAAAATTAATATTATGGTTTCTATCGGAAGTATTGTCTCCGTCGTTCTCAGCCTGGTTGCTATTGTCATCGGTATTGTCATTACAAGTACGAAGACAAAACAATAAATGCGATCAATTTCAGCATCTTTCAAAGTTAATAAAAAGTAGTTTACGACTTTTAATTACAATTGTACCGTTTTAGTACGACCTCGCTGAGGTCATTTTTAATCCGTACATCGTAATTTTCTAAGTTTTAAAAAATCTTTAACACAAAAAATGCAATATTATGGTATCTGTAGGAAGTTACGTTGAAATATTCGTAGCAGTTGCGATTAGGTATAAAAAGAGGAAGAAATAGGAAAAACACATAAACTATAAATTATTTATCGTTCTAACGATAAAGTACGACTATGCTTGAGCTTATTTTTACGTTACAACGTTGATAATCAATAAAATAAAAAAATGGATAATCAAAAATATGAAGAAAAACGTCGGCAAAGTGTTGACATGGTGATTCGTAATCATATAATGTGGTCGATGGGTGCAGGTTTTATTCCAGTTCCAATTGCGGATTTATTTGCGGTGGCAGCGGTTCAATTAGATATGGTTCGTCAGATGTGTAAATTATATGATATTGATTTCAAAGAAACCGAAGGAAAAGCATTAATCACGACTTTGACAAGTTCGAGTTTAGCTCGTTTGGGTTCCCGTGCCTTAGTCAAACTTATTCCTGGAGTTGGCTCTTATATCGGCGGCGTAAGTTTGGCGATTTTGAGCGGTGCTTCGACTTTTGCTTTAGGCGAAGTTTTCAAAAGACACTTTGAAACTGGTGGTACTTTCTTAGACTTTGATCCTTCTCGTTTGACGAAATATTATCAAGAGAAATTTGAGAAAGGTAAATCTGTGGCAAAGGATTTGAAAAAAAAGCAAGAAAATGAACGTCAAACAGTCGAAGAGGAAATCATAGAAAAAGAACGGGAAGAAGAACCTGTGGACACGATGGAAACAGTCAAAAAGGAAGAAGTCGTCACTTCAACGCCTCCAAAATCTGACATTATTACAAAGATGAAAGAATTAGCAGAATTAAAGGATGCTGGGATTATTTCTGAAGAAGAATTTGCGGCTTTGAAAGCAAAATTAATCGGTGAATTTTAAGTTTTTCTTAAATCCGAAATTAAAAAAAGCCTGTTCCGAATTTCTTTGGAGCAGGCTTTTTCATTGTTTAATCTTCTATTTTCTTATTTTATCATATTTTTCAAATCCGGATATAGCTCTGAATATTTCATAATATCGGCCTCCGTTAATCTTTCGCCATCTTTATAAGCGATAATAAAACAATCTGTAAATCCTCTTACCTTTAATTCCTGTTGAGTTTCGACAGCAGTTTGATGCCTTTTCACCAAACCGACCGTATATAACATCACCTCTTTATCCGCTATTCTTTCAATCATCGGATCAGAATATTCTGCCAAAACGTTATCATCTAACATCGTAGAAAGTGCTTTGATTTGCACCCTGTATGAGATACCTTTTAGTATTTTCTTATAGGTCTGACTTGCTTTCAAGGACATGGCATCAATGATATTAGGAGCACCATATTCTATAAAAACGCCAACCGTTTCTGGACGATAAATACGAACTTCAATTCGACGATTCAAACGTTGTCCACCTTTTATAATCGTCCCATCAGCTTCCCGACTTTTAGACACCGGATAATTCGTACCGCAACCTTTCAAGATAATTCGACTTGACGTAATACCTTGGTCTGTAATATAATCAGCGATATTTTCTGCACCTTTTAAGGAATAGAAAAGATTAAAATGAACGGCTGTTCCGCTATTATCAATATGGCTGGTTAGTTCTAATTTTAAATCCGGATACTTATTTAATAAACGAATTACATCATTCAAAACCAAAAGCGAATTCATTTCCAACGTTTCGCTTAATCCAAACTCACTAAAATAGAGTGGATTGAACTTGTAAGTTTCCACTTTATCGGTCGTTATAGAATTATTTACAGATTCCACGGACGTAATTTTACTTTCGTCAACCGTTACTTTATTCGATAGAAGTCCTTCATCTAGTGCATATTGAAAAGCGATTGAATCTTGTGGACTTTGCTGCTCTTGACGGTAACGTCTAAAATAAGCGACATATAAATCACGCATTCCAAAACCATCGGTACGATTAGACGATAAAAACGCCCTCAATCCGTCTTTACTCACTTTGAAATATTCCTCATCACCAGCAGAATTAATCGGCATTCCCAAGTTCTCCGCAGTTGTCCAATTACTTATTTTATCATCAAAATTGACTTTAAAAACATCATAACCACCGATACTTTTTAAGTTATTAGAACTAAAAAATAATGTTCGGCCATTCGCTGCTAAAAATGGAGAAACCTCGTCGTAAGGGGTATTCACACCCGGACCTAAGTTTTTTGGTGTACTCCATTTTCCTTCTTGATCTTTTTCTGCAATATAAATATCCTTGCCACCATAACCGCCTTTTCGGTCACTCGAAAATAACATTACCGTATTATTGAAAAAGAAAACATCACCGTCCCAATCATTAGAATTTATAGGATAAGGTAATTTGAAATTTTCTGCCGTAGCGTTATCTTTAAAGAAGTTATTCATATAAATATCGCCATAATCGAAAAACATATCCTGACTTTGCGACATATAAACTAAGCTCCCGTCTTTACTAAATCCATTAATCACATCATGATAGACCGTATTATAACGTTCATCCAAATGCGAAGTCAAAGACCATTCACCTTTCGTCAAACGAGAAACATAAATATCGCTTCTATAATCTCCTTTCAGCGTATCTTCTTTACCTTCTGCATCGAACATTCCGCCCATACTTCCATTACGAATCGAGGAGAAATAAATAATATTATCATAG
>CAWVWD010000531.1:0-3560 GCA_963933585.1 uncultured Saprospiraceae bacterium | reverse complement strand
AACGGCAATTATTTAGGTGCGGCTCCTCCAACGGAAGCAGAACTGGAAGAATTGGTTTCTAAAAATCAAGTTGAATTCGACCCGACGATGAAAGTTTATGCGGTAATTGTTGGTGTGGCGAAATATAATCACATGCCTGTTTTGAATTATACAGATGACGACGCTTATAAAATGTTCGCACATTTATTAAGTCCACAAGGTGGTGCTTTGGGAAA
Source organism: uncultured Saprospiraceae bacterium (assembly GCA_963933585.1). GTDB lineage: Bacteria > Bacteroidota > Bacteroidia > Chitinophagales > Saprospiraceae > CAWVWD01. Next base: position 3,345 of record CAWVWD010000531.1, on the reverse strand, counting down.
AGACGAAATCACGATTCTAATTGATGAAGACGCCACGAAGAAAAAGATTTTGCAGAATATGAAAGAAACTTTCGAAAAAGCAGATTCTAACGATATGGTCATGTTATATTTCAGTGGACACGGTTTGAAAGGGGCATTTTTACCCTTTGATTTTGATGGTTTCAATAATAAATTATTCCACCAAGAAATCAAAACTGTTTTCAATTCTTCTAATGCAAAATTTAAATTATGTATCGCAGATGCTTGTCATTCAGGAAGTTTGAATGGTTTGGCAGCAAGGGGCGGAACAGTGAATGCAAGCAGTGTTATCGCAAATTACTACAAAGCATTCGACAACGTACAAAGTGGAACGGCTTTATTATTGTCTTCAAAAGCAGAAGAGACTTCATTGGAATCAAGTGGATTACGCCAAGGAATTTTTAGTCATTTCCTGATGAGAGGATTAGAAGGAGAAGCAGATACAGATAAAAATGCAATCGTTACCATTCAAGAATTACATAATTATATTCATACAAATGTTCGAGCTTATACTGGAAATTGGCAAACACCAATTTTAGAAGGTAACTACGATAGTAGAATGCCAGTTGGTATTGTTCGAGATTAAAAACGTAATACAAATATTTCTAAAAATGGATAATAATTTCCGACTTTGGGATTTAAAATAATAATACATATATATAAACCTTTGATAATCAATTAATATAGAGTTTGGTCTTTTTTTCGTCTTTATTAAGGTGAGTAATATTTTGAAAACGAAATATTTTCATAGTTTTTTAGGTTTACATTTTAAAATAGCTTCCTGTAACTCAGGAAGCTATTTTTTTTGGCGTAACACCAAGCTCCATTTTGAATTTTATGGTCGTATTGTTAATCTACCCTGTTGGATAAATTAAGAACCTGTCTTTTATTGAAAATGCTTCTTTTTTAAGAAAAAAGAAGCAGAATCTGCCCACTAACGCAGCAAATGGGCATCAGGACTAAATTGATTTTTTAACGGTTGAAAGTATTTAAAATCAATAATACCAATCCAAAATAAAAGTGCACATTTATAACACTATCAAATAATAATCTATAATCGTTGTTTCAATTTCACAACCATTTCATTTTTCCAAGGAAGAAAATCTCCAGCTTCGATATGATTTCGAGCTTCATTAACCAGCCATAAATAGAAACTTAAATTATGTAAAGTTGCAATCTGAGCTGCCAATAATTCTTTCGATGCAAACAAATGTCGCAAATATGCTTTGGTATGAATTCGACTTGTTTTACAAGGACCAAATTCATCAATTGCTGAAAAATCATCCTTCCATTTTGCATTTTTCATATTCATAATCCCGTTCGCTGTATAAAGCAAACCATGTCGAGCATTCCGAGAAGGCAACACACAATCGAACATATCAATTCCTAAAGCGATACATTCCAAAATATTATCTGGCGTTCCAACGCCCATCAAATAACGAGGTTTATTTTTTGGTAAAAGATCCGTAACAATATCCGTTGATTCGTACATTTCGTGATGAGGTTCACCAACCGACAACCCGCCAATAGCATTCGCTTCCTGATCAAAACTCGCAATCACTTCTGCGGATTCTTTTCGCAAATCTTTATACGTACTTCCTTGTATAATCGGCATAAAAGTCTGCTTATAACCATACAAATCCGGCGTAGAATCAAATCGATCAATACAACGTTTTAACCAACGATGCGTCATTTTCATGGAGCGTTTTGCATAATGATAATCACAAGGATAAGGCGTACATTCATCAAAAGCCATGATGAAATCACCCCCAATTTGACGCTGAACATCAATCGCATATTCAGGGGAGAAAAAGTGTTTTGCCCCACTAATATGTGATTTAAAAGTAACTCCTTCTTCCTTAATCTTCCGTTGTCCCGAAAGTGAATAAACCTGATAACCGCCCGAATCCGTCAAAATAGGCTTATCCCAACCCATGAATTTGTGCAAGCCACCGGCTTTCTGCATAATATCCATACCAGGTCGCAAATATAAATGGTAAGTATTTCCCAAAATAATTTGAGCCTTAATATCTTCTTCCAACTCGTGCTGATGAATTCCTTTCACAGAAGCCACCGTTCCGACAGGCATAAAAATCGGTGTTTTTATCGTCCCGTGATCCGTTTCGATTGTTCCAGAACGAGCTTTTGTTGCTGCGTCTGTTTTATGTAGTGTAAATTTCATTTTTATTTAGTGATTCGTGATTTGTTCGTGATATTTTGGCAAATTTTAATAAAACACTTCAGTCAAATTTTAATCTTTTCTACTTTCCAAAAAAACTATGAATCCCAATCATTTGCTTCGTTTTCCTCAAAGTACTTTCCATTTTTATTCGATTCCAGTCACAAGAATCATCCTTATTATGCAAGTTATAAGAAATTCCTAAAACTGTTTTTAAATTACTTTTATTAATAATTTCCCTTTCCAATTTCCAATTTGGACGGTTCCCAAAAGGATAAGAAAAGTGTTCAATTGAAATATCTAATTTTTTTTCCAAATCTTTTTTTGCAGAAATAATTTCATGTTCTAATTCCAACAAAGTTAAGTGATTACAAAACGGATGCGAAAAAGTATGCCCACCAATTTCGAAACCAGCTTGATAAATTGCTTGAACTTGCTGCGAAGTTACATAAGGTTTTAACCGTTTCAAGACTTCCTCCATTGGTTCTAAATCACAACGATTCCACAAATCTTCCAATCGATTTTCCTTTTCATCCATTCGCCAAAGATTACTTAGCTTTCTCAAATCAATCTTTTTGGAAGTCGTTTGTAGGTGTAATAACGCATGACGGATTTTCTCGTTTGGCACTTTATTTTGAATGTACAATAAAGCCGTTCGCCACATAAAGCTTTGATTATCAATTGTATTATTATTAATAAAAAAAGTAGCCGATAACTTCTCTTCCGTTAAAATCGGTGCAATTAAATAATAATTAGATCGAAAACCGTCATCAAAAGTCAAGGATAAACAATTCCTTAAATCATCACCATTTTTATTCCGTTGATAAGCCTCCGAAAGTGAAATTACTTCAAATCGTTTTTTCAACCACCGTAATTGTTTTCTAAATTCATCTACTTCCATGAAGTTATCCGGATAATACGAAACAGGATTTTCCGAAACTTGATGGGCGTATAAAATCGTAAAAGGATGCTTGAAAAATGCCATTTTTTTAACTATAAATTATGAATTAACTTGTCCCGAAATCTCGAGATTAATTATTTGACCGTCATGATTTAAACTATTCCGGATAGGTTTTACTTACTTTACAATCTAAAAACTATACATATATAATGTGATTGTTATAAACATTATATATGTATAGTTTTTA
>CAWVWD010000530.1:0-3563 GCA_963933585.1 uncultured Saprospiraceae bacterium | reverse complement strand
CTGATTTTGAAAAAGATTCCGATTGACTTAAAGCATACGATACCGTTACCGAAACACTCGCACTATAAATTCCTGATTCCACACCAGCTTCAGCCGTTACGGAAGTTTCAAAAGTTTCCTCTATAGATTTTTCGTGCGAAACTTCCATACCTGTTTTCATCTCAAAAGTCATTGTTCCATCATTTGGACTCGTTGACGTATTAAAATCTTGTAATTGATAATAGTCGTAACGTTCCAACGTATAAACTGGTGTTTCTCGAACTTGTCGAGCTGCATTCCCTCTATAAGCCGCATCATTAACCGATACACAAGGCAATTTTGAAGTACTAGTTAAAACCAACTTCGTTTTTTCAGCAGGTTTATTCATACCAGTTAATTGTGGTCGCTGAGATTGTACATTGTTTTCATCGGCAGGTATTAATACCCTCAAAGCATACGTCACATTTGAATTATTAGGTTTTGAATGAGAAGCGTGTCCACAAAAAGAACCCGAAGTGATATAAGAATATTTACTATCCTTCGGAAAACTCGGCGGATTAATTCGCCATAACCCCAAATCCTGATTACCACCAGAGCCACCATCATTAAAAATCAATTTACCGGCTGTCGCCAATGTCACCAAATCTCGTCTAACACAAACAACTTCTGCTGTACTCGGCTGACCACCGCTCGTTGCGACCAAACCCATTGCCATATAACCGGAAGGTGCTATCGGAGTCCACAACGCCAAATCTTGGTCGCCGCCAGTTCCTCCATCGGTATAAAACCTTGTAAAACCAGTCGGTTGTACAACCGCACGATTTGTCAACCCCTTAACCATAACGGTTACGGCTTGTGGCGTTGCATAACTACCTTGTGCATAATGACCTAATGAATGAAATCCACTTTGAGGTTTTTGTTTCCAAATAGATAAATTCATTCCTGCACCCGTTCCGTGATCAGAATAGATATGTGTATAATTGGTTACTAATAAAATTTCTAAATCCTTTGTTTTAATTGTATTTTGAGCAGAAGCCGAAAACACTATAAATATCATCGCTAAAGCAAATAAGTTTTTCAATATTGATATTTTCATAGTTTTTTTATTTAAAAAATAATTTTTGATGACTAATTGATTATATGTTGAAGCAAAGGTGAATTATTATTAAGGTGAATAATATAGGTACTTGACCTCATATTATGAAAATGCTTGAAATGACTTCCAAAAAAATATTGTATTCAAAAAGGTGATTTTAAAAAATATTATAATTAAATAATTTTTGTAAATCCATTTAAGAGAATAGAAAACCTCAAATCGGTCTCAGTGTACCATGGTTTTCTGGGGAGTACTCGGATAGGCATCAATACTATTTTTTGTAACGTTTAAAATTTAATAATCAGTATTTCATACCTAATGATTCGTATTTTAAAATACGAAGATTATCAGGCTATTATTCTAAAATCATAAAAATGATGCTTTAAAATTCTGTGTGTCTATAACGTTTGTGCGATAATATTATTAATGTGTTGAATATTACGAAAAGTTTCTCATCAATTTTATCCAAAACAAAAGGCTTGACAAACTTGCCAAGCCTTTTGTAACTTTAAAATAAAAAAATTGAAAGCCAAAGATATCAATCTAAAATAATCTCCAACTCCTCCGCATAAGGCGCACTTTGAGCAAAATAATTACAGCCCTGTGTTTGTTGTAATAAATTAATCGTGTCTTCTGCACTGAACGCCAGCGTATTACAAATTTTGCTGCTGCACAACGGACATTTGTGTGCATCGCCATCAGTATCTATATAAAAGTAAAAATCGCCCGAACCAAAACAACCCGTTCTTCTTTGGTGATAACCGATGTAATTAATAATCGGATACTCCTTATATTCTGGCAATTGATTGTAATCTAAATAGAATTTTTCTAAGATTTCCAATTGCCATTTTTCTAATAAAATATCCTTTCCGGCGTAGCGACCAGCAGGTTTTGGTTCAAAAACTTGCACGAAGGTAACACCCAGCTTTTTCGCCAATTCCATATATGCTTTTATATTTTCTTCGTTCGTATAAGCCCTTGTTGGACAAATACAAATACCAGTGACCAAATTCGCTTTTTTCGCACTCATCACCGCACTCATCACTATTTCAAAAGTCCCTTTTCTACCTCTAAATACATCATGCTCTTCAGGAATATGACTATCCAAACTCACCATAACGCCAGTTAAACCTTTTGCTTTTAGCTTTTGAGCCGTTTCATCATTAAGGTTCCAACCCGAAGTTGTTATCCAAAAATCCGTACCTTTTTTAGCCTTATCCAGCATCTCATAAATTGCATCAACACGTAACATTGGTTCACCGCCACCCAACTGAATTTGAGGGGTACCGTAATCTTGATATTTGTGCATAATATGAACCAAATCGTCGGTACTCAATTTCTCCTTTGCATGCATTCTATCCCACTCGTAGCAATGCTCACAAGACAAAGGGCATTTTTTGGTAATGCCCATTAATAAAATCCCCAAACCTTTGGATTTCCGAAAAGGAAATAAGCGATTAATTTGTGTCGCTCGGGATTCTTGTGCTGCAAGTGAGGGAAAACCCGGCATTGAATATTTCCAATAATACCGCCCATCGACTTTAGAAACCTTACTCAATAAAGGTTCGCCATAAACCGTCGTATATTTATCCTTCAAAATTTTAATAACTTTTGCAGCTTTTACCGGATTTTTCAAATATTTCATTGCCACATAAATAAAATCTACGGAAAGCCGAACCTTTAATTTAAACCTTTCAAAAGGGCTATTAATAATTGTTGATGGCTGTTCCATAATCTCAAAATTTGCAATTTCCTGCTTTTCTTTTAGCATATCTTCCATTTTCTTTTTTATGTTAAAATGCAACCTCAAATTCAATTAACTACTGCACCAAACTATACTGGTACAAAGCTTTAGAAACATCATGCAAACCCATTTTTTGTTTGAATTTTGCAAAAAACAACCAATTAATATTATTATCAAAATCGCTATGTTTGTGATAATAGCCGAAGCCATGAAGTACCAAAGTTGATTCCTTTGAATTACTTGTTGTTGCGTTAATTTCCACAAAGCCGCCTTGATTTTGTACAACTTCCTCCTCATCCGTTGTAGCGATTGCAGCCGTTACACTTTCGCCATTTTCATTTGTTGCATGATTCAGTTCTAAAGGGGTCGTTTTTAATTCCGTTGACCAATTGTCTGTCAAACCAGCATAATCAATTTCCCATATTTTGAATGCACTTTCCAACTTTATTTCTACTACACCACCATTCAAACCTGCTAAATTAAGCGGCATTAATATCGTTCTTTTATGACTCGTTCCTACATCGTGATACGTTCCAGCATATTTCCATTTGTTTTCCTTTTTTAAATAAACATTTAAAGAAAGTCCCCTTTTTTTATTATCATTTTTCCATTTTTTAGAAGGAATGCGTGTATCGTTATTATTCGTCCATTTTTCTTGGTAATTCCCAGCTTGCGAAAGCATAACCATCGCTACCGTATCCAACCATTTCGATTGCTGACCATAAATCACCAAAGCAGGATTAT
>CAWVWD010000529.1:0-3565 GCA_963933585.1 uncultured Saprospiraceae bacterium | reverse complement strand
ATCCTTCTTTAATAAAAACCAAATTTCAGACATTACATTCATGATCGCAAAGGTAAGTTAATTTAGATTATCTATACTTCTGAACGATTAATTTTGTAATTCTTATTATAATTTTAGTCACAAAATGAATATTATTTTTTATGAAAAATGATTGTGTTATGTATATAATTGAGGTATTAAAATGATTATAAATAGAATTTATAATAAAATGATATTTTATAAAAAAAGTAAGTATTATAAATAGCCACAGTGATATTATCTATGTATATATATTAAAAAAAATGTATAAAATTACCAAGGTATTTTAATTAAATACTTTTGTTAAATATTTGAATATTCAAAGTCACAGTTTTAGCATTATTAAAGTTTCAATCAGTTTAAAAAAATATCTATACTTGTACTTGAAAACAAAAGCTCATAAATAAAGAGACAATTATAAATTCCAAATAATCATGAAGCAGTTCAACACTATATTAATTTTTATATTATGCTGTTTAATTTCAGTTCCTGTTTTTGGACAAAGAAAAAAGAGAGGGAATAGAAAAGCTGCTAAGCAAGTATATGCTGGTTACGTCATCACATCTAATCATAATGATACGCTTTTTGGTGAAATCCAATTTTTGAATCCCACATATAATCAAGGAACAGTTGTTTTTTATAATGAAGAAGGTGAAAAGACTCAATATTATCCAGCAGATGGAGGTATCCGTGAATATGGATTCGAATATAAAAAATATAATAAAGCAACTAAGTCAATGGAGCCGCTTTGGTTTGTATACGTCAGAAAATTAGTAGAGCACGAAGGCGAAAAAGGTGGTGTAAGAGGGGTATTTTTAGAAAGACAAATAGATGGAGAAATCACACTTTATAATTATTTCGCATTAGAAACAAGCAGAATTAATAGTCGAACTTATAGTCATAATTATTTTGTTGATAAAAAAGGAATTGATGGTTTTGAATTGGTGAAAGTTACAAGAGAAAATTATAGAAGTACAGTTCGGGAATACTTGGTATTGGGCAATGATGAAATTGAAGGTCACTTAGGAACAAGTGGATATGGTTATAAGTATTTATCTACTATTGTCTCTCTTCAAAATGCTTGGTTAACAGGAAATCCTCAATATGAAATTTTATTAAGTTCTGTTAGAATAGATTAAAAAAAATGTCCCGAAAATTCAGGAATATAAAAATACTAAAATTACTGGTTAGGTAAGTGGAAAAATAAGAAAGCAGACATTTTTTGAAAATGTTTGCTTTCTTATTTTTGTAAAATGTCTAGTGCTAAAATAAGGTCATGGAAAATCTTATTAGAATGAGAACTATAGGTAATCAATACGTTAAGCGGATAGAAAAAGGTTATTGATATGTTTTTCATAAGTAGCATTAGGAATCTAAGGTAGAGAAATCAGTAGAAAAGCGATATGACGTAAATTATGGAATATAAGGAGGTGCAACAATGAAATTTTAATGTAAAAACAAGATAATATTTCAATAAATTTATTGCGTAAAATAATTCGGTGTGTTTGCTCTTGAGATATATTATTACATCAATTGTGGTAAGATGAAAAGTTCAACGCAAAAATATTAGAGTTAGAATGACAGATAAAGTTGTTAGAGAAGAAAAATTATACCTTATAAAAGGAGTTAGATTAAACCAATAAGAAAGCTATATTTTTTAATGCGATGAGAGAGATAGCTGAAAAGGATTCAAATGTTTCTATCAGAGAAAAGTTCTTACCTGATTTGTCAAAAAAAATCACTGGACAAGAAAAAGTAAGTCCATTGAGCATTTTAGTTTATTCATATTTGATAATCTAAAACCTTTCTACGATAGATAATATATGATAAGTGAATTCAGGTTTATAAGTAGAAAAGGCAAATCGTTTAAAACGATTTGCCCTTTTACTTTAAATAAATACTTAATCTGAATCAATTGGTTAATTTTGAATTTTAATCCAAAAAATAGAAATCATTTAAAACCGATTAATTTTTTTTACTCAAAAATACCAACGACTTATTTGTTAGGATTTTCATTACATTGCTGCTAACTCCTAGTAATGACTAAAGTTCCGGAAGCATTATCTCGAAAAGCGACTAATCCGCTTAATGTTTCCCCCGGAGCGATTTTCTCATTTCGGATGTTATAGATTGAAAAATCTTCTCTAAATTTACGATTTGCAGAAGATGCGACAGCTATGTTTCCGATTGCGATAGGAACGCCAATAGGAAGTGATACACCTTGATTATTCCTCGTAATATTTAAGAATAATAATCCGTACAAAGCATAAAGCGGAGCAGGTTGTCTAATATTATCTGTAACGACGACTGATTCCAACGGCTCTAATTCCTTATTGCCCATTCTGAAAATCAAATCGTCTTTCACAGAAATTTCATAATCCGTGTTATTTTTAATTTTCACAGATATGACATTAATACCCCATTTGACCTCTTTTTTAGCGTATTTTTTATTCCCTGTTTTTGATAAAACGTTTTTACTATATCCATAATTAATACCGTTGATTTCTCCTTGTCTATCAGACGGGAGTGCACTGAGATTAATAGGGTAATAGTTTGAGGCACAACTGCTTACGAATAGTAAAACTAAAAAAGGTAAAAAGACATTTTTCATGAATTAGTTTTTTAAGCTATTAAAAAATAAATGAATAATCTAAAGTTATAAAATCTTAGAGATAAACTAACAGAAATTAAAAACTTAAAAAACTTGAAATTCATTTGTCATCTATAAAGTGTTCTTTACCTTTGTTTAGTAAATCGACTTTATTTATTTAAAAACATTTTTAATGACTGTTGATGTAATTCTGGGCTTACAATGGGGCGATGAAGGCAAGGGCAAAATCGTAGATTATTTAGCGAATAATTATGACATCGTAGCTCGATTTCAAGGTGGACCAAACGCTGGTCACACTTTAAAATTTGATGGTAAAAAATTCGTACTTCATACAGTTCCTTCTGGAATATTTCGGGAAGATTTGATGAATATAATCGGAAACGGTGTTGTGATTGATCCAATCACATTAAGAAAAGAAATTCAAATGTTGATTGATGCTGGTGTTGATTATCACGATCGATTATTAGTAGCGAAAAAAGCACATTTGATTATGCCAACACATCGTTTTCTGGATGCCGCTTCAGAAGCAGCAAAAGGAAAAGAGAAAATCGGTTCTACTCTTAAAGGTATCGGTCCAACTTATATGGATAAGACTGGTCGTAATGGCTTGAGAGTCGGTGATATTTTAAGTCCGAACTTCAAGATGAAATATCAAGAACTTCGCGATAAACACTTAAATTTACTTAAAATTTATCCGGATGTTGAGTTTGATCTAGAAGGTGAAGAAGCGAAATGGTTGAAAAGTATTCAGCAATTACGTGAAATGAACTTGATTGATGGTGAAATTTACATCAATAAAGCGTTGAAAGAAGGTAAAAAAGTTTTGGCAGAAGGTGCTCAAGGTTCTATGTTAGACGTTGACTTTGGAACGTACCCTTTTGTAACTTCTTCTAACACAATTGCTTCTGGTGTTTGTAATGGTTTAGGTATTGCTCC
>CAWVWD010000528.1:0-3576 GCA_963933585.1 uncultured Saprospiraceae bacterium | reverse complement strand
CCAAACTTAAAAACAATATTGACTACTTAATGGATAAAGTAAAAAGTTCTCGTCAGGATAAAGGTGTTGTCATTTCTTTCAGTGGCGTAGATGGTGCAGGAAAGACGACGATTATGGACAATACCGAAAGGTTATTGAAAGAAAAATATAAGGAAAAAATCATCCGTTTACGTCATCGACCACAGGTTTTACCCATTTTGAGTTCGTACAAATACGGCAAGGAAGAAGCTGAAAAACGTGCGGCAGAGACGATGCCTCGAACAGGTGGAAACAAAAGTAGTATTGGTTCTTTGGTTCGCTTTATTTATTACTATTTGGATTATATTTTGGGACAGTTTGTGATTTATTTCAAATATACAATGAAGGGTTATACGATTTTGTACGATAGGTATTATTTCGATTTTATCGTCGATTTCCGTCGTTCAAATATTAATATAAATCCTGCGATACCAAAGTTTCTATTCAATTTTGTGTTCAAGCCGAATATTAATATTTTTCTTTATGCAAGTCCAGAAGTGATTTTGAAACGAAAACAGGAATTACCATCTGAAGAAATTGTTATCCTAACTAAAAACTATAAAGCACTATTTGCGGAACTCGATGCAAAAAGCGGAAAAATTCAATATATTGCAATTGAAAATATCGTTTTAGAAGAAACGATGGCAAGAATTGAGGAAGCTTTTCGTAGTGTGAAGTAAAATGAATAGAACCAAAATCTAACACAATCCGTCATTCCGACAAAGGTTGGAATCTCCCGAAGGTAACAACTGGATATTATAACTTCTCTAATCTTTTAAATTTTTATTTTTTAAAGGTTAAGTTCTTACGCTCAGTAGATTACAACCTTCGCCGGAATGATGGTCTTTATATATTTTTCACCATGCTAAATAGTATTATTGAGAAAATAATTAAATGGAAAAATCCACAATTTGAACTGGATAAAGCCGTTACAAATGCCGTGATTCTACAATTGACTTGGTCAAAAATTTGGTCAATCGTTCGAGGTTTTAAAATCATTTTCCATGGTAAAAAACCGAGTTTGATTTTCATTGGCCGACGAGTAAAATTATTTAATGCTCGGAATATGCAATTCGGAAAATGGGTTCAATTGGAAGATAATGTTTACATGAGTGCACTGGGAAAAGAACCTTTAAAAATCGGCAATAATGTCAAAATTGGAGCATTTAGTCGTGTGATTATATCCACTTCTTTTAATGATATTGGTAAAGGAATTACGATTGGCGATAATGTCGGTTTGGGGGAGTTTTCGTATTTAGGTGGCGCTGGAGGTTTGGAAATTGGTTCGGATTGTATCATTGGTCAATACTTATCTTGCCACCCCGAAAATCATAACTATTCGGATCCTTCAAAATTAATTCGTTTTCAAGATACAACTCGTCAAGGCATTAAAATCGGTAAAAACTGTTGGATTGGATCAAAAGTTACGGTTTTGGATGGCGTGACAATTGGCAATAATTGTGTAATTGCAGCTGGTGCTGTGGTTACGAAATCAATGCCTGATAATGTAATTATTGGCGGCGTTCCTGCTAAAATTTTGAAGAAAATTTGAGTTGCGAGTTGCGAGTTACGAGTTTTGACCGTTATGATTTGAAATCCCGCATTAAAAGAAATCAAATAAAAAGCGCCATTGTTTGAAAAAACAAGGGCGCTTCTAAATTACAGTTTTAATCGTAATACGATAAAACCCGAAACTCGTAATCCGCTAATACACAACTATTTTCTCATTAATCACCCCTTCATTTGTTCTAACCTGAACGATATAAGTTCCACCAATTAAGTTTGGTAAATCAATCGTTGATTTGTTTTCACCAACATTTAGAGGCAAAGGATTATTCATTAATTGCTGACCTGAAATATTGAATAAAACAACTTCTGCATCCATTCTTTCCCGACTTGAAATTTCAATATTTAACTGTTGACCATTTTCCAAAAGTGTGGGATAAATACTAAATGCTTCGATTAATTGAAGATTTTCGGTCCGTAAAATATCATCCGTTGAGAAAGATTCCGAAGGAGAAATTGGCGCACAAGTGTAACCTTGATTAAATGCTTTTATTCTCCAATAATAATCTTTTTGATTTAATAAATTGGTTACAATCAAACTTGTATCGGTCGTCAAAGCGTTGTACTCAATGATTGCGAAAGAAACAAATCGACTGACTTGAACGATATAATGTGTGGCACTTGGAACCGTTTCCCATTCTAATTCCACATAATCAAACTGTTCAATTTGTCCTGCTATTGGATTTAGCATATTTGCCGTTGCTGTAATCGTATCTCGCATCGGATTCTGATTGAAAAGATATGGCGAACGTTTGGTTTGTAAGGATGCTCGCATCGCGGCTATTTGTTCACCCGTAAAAGCTGCTCCACACGCGTCATTTGCATAAGTCATAATATTCGTTGCATCTGAACGAAAATCAACATCATTTGGATCTTTTTGTAAAATAGTACTCAACCCTTGTGCATTACATTGCCATCCGCCAATCGCTAAATAATCCGGTGGTGTATCACAAAAACCATCCGCTGCAAATGTACAATTACTACCATCGACTAACTCCACAAAAGCCGTATCAATGATGACTGTATCTGTAATTAGAGAATCTTTAAAATTAGTATAATTGTACGTAACCGTAGTTGGCGTTGAATTACTATAACTGTATGTGTTTCCTTCCCAACCCAAAAATGGATGCTGAACAGATAAATTATGACCGACCTCGTGTGACCAAACATGTCCGCCACTTGCGCCATTTTTAGTCAATGCAATTCCTGCATAAGGCAAATTATAACCGGCATTTCCAGCAGGATTGGTTACGACATAACAATTTAGTGTACTATCAATGTTATTGGCAAACATCATATCCGCGCCTTCCAAAACGGTCGAATGACTATACCAACCTGTACTATCAATGAATAAAATATCATCGTGAATAAAAAATTGAATATCGACTTGTGCCATATCTGCATTCAAACCACAAAAACCTTCCATCAAATCCATGTAAGAAACATAACCTGTTCCATTATCCGAACCAACGATCTGTAAAGTCATCGCTGCATAAAGTGTATTTTGATTTCTTGAATATTGGTCAAAAGCGGCAGGATTAGCTTGATAACGTTTCAGCCAATCTGATTTTACCGGTGGCGTTCCGCAAGGCAAGACCTGAACCGGAGCCGGATTTTGAGCTAATAAGATAGTGCTTATCGCAATTGATAAAAATGTAAGTACGTATTGCTTCATAATTATTAGTTTTGATTTCCAAATTTTCAAACCTTATTCAATTTTGACAAGATTTGAAAATGAAAGATAAGTCTAAAAATAAGCAAAAGGCTGTAAACACAAAAAGCCGACCTTATTAAAGTCAGCTTTTTGTTAAAAATAATTTACCAATTAAAGATTAAGTTCGCCCATTTGGGTACGTTTTTAATTTTAATTGTTCATTTTAATTTTCGTTCATTACTTAATCCGTAATAATCAGACGTTCATTAATTTGATTATTAGCTGTTTGTAAATTCACGATATAAACACCAGGCGTCAAACCTTGTGTTTCAATTTCA
>CAWVWD010000527.1:0-3578 GCA_963933585.1 uncultured Saprospiraceae bacterium | reverse complement strand
AGATACCGAAACATTGACAGAATTATTAGCTTCAGGAAGTGATGTTTTGGATGCGGGACCGGCAGGAACCACATTTCGTTTTATGACGGCTTTTCTATCTTTACAGTCAGGAACACAAACGCTAACCGGTTCTGAAAGAATGAAACAGCGACCAATCGGTGTATTGGTAGAAGCGTTACGGAAGTTGGGGGCGAATATTGAATATTTGGAAAAAGAGGGTTATCCGCCATTACAAATTAGTTCGCCAAATAATTTGATTACCAATCAATTATCGATTCCTGCAAGTGTGAGCAGTCAATATATTTCTGCGTTATTGATGATTGCTCCGACTTTGGAAAATGGTTTGGAATTGACTTTGACGGGCAAAATCGTTTCTCGTCCGTATATTCAAATGACGTTGAATTTGATGACTCATTTTGGTGTGCAGCACGAATGGAACGGTCAAACGATTATTGTGAAATCCCAAAAATATAAAGCTCGACCGTTTACCGTTGAAGCGGATTGGTCGGCAGCTTCGTATTATTATGCGGTTGCGGCTTTCGCCAATGACGGTTTGAATTTGCAATTAGATGGCTTATTTGCGGAAAGCGTTCAAGGTGATTCCGTTGTAGCAAAATTGGGGGAACATTTTGGAATTCAATCGACGTTCAATGAAAATGGGGTACAATTGACGAAAGTCAAAAACCACGAAATGGGTGATTTCAAATATAATTTTTTGGAATGTCCGGACATTGCTCAAACATTGGCGGTAATCTGTGGCGGTTTGGGCGTAAATGGTCATTTTTCGGGTTTGGAAACGTTGAAAATTAAAGAGACGGATAGGGTAGAAGCGTTATATCAAGAATTGAAAAAAATCAAGGTAAACTTCGAGGAACAAGCGGACGGAACTTGTATCGTGAATGGAAAGGCGACTTTCGAGAATACGCCACAATTTCCAACTTATGAAGATCATCGAATGGCGATGGCTTTTGCTCCGTTGGCGATGTTTCATCCCGTGATAATTGAAGCGCCGAATGTCGTTGAGAAATCGTATCCTGATTTTTGGAAAGACTTTGAAAAATTGGGAATTTTTTAATTAGGAATTAATTAGGAATTAATTAAAAAGTGAGATACAGAAAGAAGACCATCATACCGACCTCCTTCGGTATGACGGTCTTCTTTATATTTTCAGAATGGTAGTCTTAACGATTTATCATTTTATCAATATCAACGTGCTCATTGATTAATTCAACTGCTCGTTGAATTTTCCAAGGTGTTTTGCGATTGATTTTTACTTCGATTCTAGAAATTTTAATAACAGCCCCGTAAGTATCCAAATTTGAATGAATTACTGGGATTTCATTTTGGGTGATATAATCGTCACATTCTGTATCGAAGAATCTATGATTCGTTAGAATAATTCCTGTAAGTGGGGATTTTTCTAAATTATTTGCCTTCTGAAATTCTTTAATCTTGCGGATTGCTTTTGGCAAACGACGAGAACTAATGACCAATAATAAATGGTCATAATTGACAAACTCTTCGATTTCTACCAAAGAGGAATCGATGATATTTTCAATCTTATTATTCAACTTGTGTCCATTTCTCAAAACCTCGCCATCTACGACTCTACGAACGGTATAAAGTAGCGGATAAGCTAAACTTTTGTCATAAGGAATTACGCCGAGTAACGGCAAGTTGTGTTTATCCAAATACAGTTTTACCAAGTTTTGCACTTTTTCTAATTTTTCGGGCATCACTTTATTGATAATAATTCCACGAATCGAAATATTTTTCTCTCGGAAAAGGGCAAGACTTAAATTAATTCTATCAATTGTATTTCCAACGCCGCCTTCTACGACCAATACGACTTCACTATTAATCAACTGAGCCACATCGGCATTCGATAGGTCGACGACACTTCCTACGCCCGGATGTCCGGTACCTTCATAAACCACAATATCGTGTTGAGCTTCCAGGTTTGCTGCTGCTTGAACGATTCGCTCCCGATAATTAAACGCTTCTGGGTTCATCAAATAATCAGAAGTCGCACCTCTTCCCAAAATCACAGGGCTATGGTTTTCGGCCACCAACTCAAAATCCATTACTCGGGAAAAAAGCAAGGCATCTTTATCGACTCTTAGATCGCCTAATTCTACGAATTGTTGTCCAACCGGTTTACAATAACCGACATTTAGTCCTCGCTGCTTGAGTGCGTGAACGATTCCCAAAGTGGAAGTTGTTTTTCCAATATGCTGACTTGTAGCGGCGATGTAAATTCTTTTCGTATTCATGTATTATAAAGTATTTAGATGTTATTCAACCGACTGTAAAAATACGCTAATCATAAGAGATTACAAATTAAGGGAGCAGGTAATTTGTTACCTGTTCTTTGAAAATGTGCGAATTTTAGTATTATAACATGAAGTATCAAAAAGGCAAGTGCTCGAAATTATAAAATATTCAAATGCTTACATTCGGAATTTGAATGCAAAGGAATAGGACTTGGTTTAGCAGTTTTTAAAAAAGTAGCAACTCGTTATAAAGGTGATTTAACGATAGTAGAACATTCGAATGAAGAAACTATTTTTTAAACTTTGATTGCCAATAAATCAAAAGATAGCCTAAACAAAAAACGTGATAAATTCATCATTTTTGATGAGTCTATCACGTTAATTAGTACAATTTTTCAAAAGTTATTGACCTTTTTAATTATAAATATATTACGTTACTACAAACTATTTACTTCGCTAGATCATAAAAAATGCCAACGGAATAAGTCGGAGCTGCTGCGATGATTTCACCACGAAAAGCACCTGCGAAAGAAGCTGAAAATCCAACTCGTTTGCTTACATAATAAGCGGCTTCTAAACTGAAACTTGTATATTCTGTATTATTAGCAAAAACACTTGTACTCGTTATTGTTGCTGCTGTTTCTCCATTTTTTAATGATTCTACACCACCGATTCTACCAATTATCCAAAGTTTTCTATCCATAAAACCAACTCCGTACTCTATACCATATCTGAACTCTTCCGAAAACCCGTTTGTACGATTATTAAAACCAACATAAGTACTAAAATAACTACTGATTTTTGGTGTTAAATTAAAACCTGCTCCAGCGTCAATCTGTAACATTTGATTGAATTCGCCATCGCCAGTTTGTAAATTACCTTGTGTTCCTGCGGAAGGGTTTCCAGTTGGTAAACCTAAAATCAAAGTGGCAGAAACAGGAATTTCTAATCCGGAAACTTTTACGCCATATTTCAATCCTAAATCAATATCGCCTAAAGCATTAACCGCTTCTCCTGGAACTAAAATTTCGCCAGTCGTCGCAGAAACTAAATTATTCATATAGTTGCGAGTAAAAAATGGTCCATTAACAATTCCTGTCAGTTTATTCGTAATTCCATATTCGCCATAGAAATTAGTATTGAAAATGCCCGTTGTCGTATTTGGATCAATTAAACCAACATCTGTAAAATGTTGATTGAAAACAATCCATGATTCTGATAATTTGAAATATCCTTTTCCTTTTGGTTGTGGCCAAGGTCCTCCTGCAAATGACAAATTGATTGATGTAATAAGCAAAACGATTA
>CAWVWD010000526.1:0-3580 GCA_963933585.1 uncultured Saprospiraceae bacterium | reverse complement strand
ATCACATATGAAATACATAAAACCGCTATTTCCATTTATTATTGGTTGGCTAATTTTACTTTTCACTCCGTCAATAAGCCACTTATCTATTGTCAATTTCATTGTTCAACTCTTATTGTTTGGGTTAGTCGCATGTTGGCCAATCTGGAAAACAGGAAGATTATCTTATGTAGATATTGCATGGCCATGGGGCCTTGTATGTATTGGTATTTTGACATTGATTTTTAGTGATGGATATTTTTGGAGAGTTAGAATAATAGCAGGTGCTTATATATTTATCGGTCTGCGCATGGGACTCGGCGCATTAGAGTTATGGCAAAAAGGATATATGCAAAAAGAGTTTCCTCGATACCAATATCAACGTCGCCGTTGGGAACGAGCAGGCAAAACCAACACCTTATTAGCAATGCAAATAGATGCATTGGCTCAAGGGTTAGCGAATGCCTCTTTTTTAGCTTTTCCTGCATTTATTATTGGTTCGAATCCGAATCCTTTCTTTTCTATTTTTGAACTTATTGGATTGATTATCTGGATTTTAGCTTTTATTATTGAAACAGTTGCGGATGCTCAGAAATTGAGTTTTCTTCGTAAGATGTCTAGATTAGGTAAAAAGAATAAGGTCTGTAATATCGGTTTATGGCAATATTCGAGACATCCGAATTATTTTGCAGAATGGATGGTTTGGAATGCTTTAGTTATTGCAACTATACCATCTTGGATTGGACTTTTGGCAATAGAATCGTTATTAATTTGGATATTATTGGGAATAGGTTTGTTATTTGTTTCGAGGGTAATGTATTTATCATTGGTTTACTTAACTGGAGCTGTCCCTTCTGAATATTACTCTTTGAAAAAAAGACCAGAATATAAAGACTACAAAGAGCGAGTGAATATGTTTTTTCCAGGAATACCGAAGAAAGGGAAGTAATAGTAAAAAAACACTATTTATGAACTTCCCAGAATACACTTCTTAATCTATATCTATTTTGATAGATTACTTAATAAGTAAAAAATAATCTTTTAGAAGTAGGAATATATCACCGAAATTCCCGATTTTAAAAAATAAACTATCAATAGTATGATTCATTGCAGTAGAGATAATTTAGTGGCGTTTGTAAATCCTATGATGGATTGAAGATTAATTATTTGTTGAATCTGAATTTATACTTCCACTTACTTTCCTGACCTACATTACCTGACCTACATTAATGGATAGCCTTTTTCCTTCCTCTAAATTTATATGATTCCTAGAATAGAATTGCTAAGTTTTATTTGGGATAATTGAACAATTAGAATCAAAAGACGATTAGATAATTATTAATATTAAGGGAACAGAAAATAAGGTCAATATGAAAGGTTTTATGCTATTTATCGCATTTATGGGAATTGCGACATTAGGCGGTCAGAAAATCAGCGAAACAAAATCAAGCGTATCGTTTACAATTGGTAATATGAGAATAAATACTGCAGAGGGAACATTCACAGGAATGAAAGGCGAAGTAGATTTTGATGAAAAAAATCTAAAAACGTCCAGTTTTGGTGTGACGATTGATGCCGCAACGGTAAAAACCGACAGTGAAAAACGAGACAATCATCTGAAAAATGAAGATTTTTTCGATGTAAAAAAATATCCAACAATTACATTCAAATCTTCGGCAGTTGTCAGGTCTAAAAAAGAAGGTTATTATATCGCCAAAGGAAAATTGACTATGCATGGCGTTACAAAAGACGTGAAAATTCCTTTTACTTATGGGAACAAAACGTTTAAAGGAAGACTGAAAGTTAAGCGTTTAGATTATGGTGTCGGTGCGGATACTGGTACATTTATGGTTTCTGATGAAGCTGTAATTAATATTACTTGTGTCACGGAATAAATGAAGGAAATGAAAGGTATTCGGAACAGCTGAAATACTATTTATACTGCCGAAAAGTTAATAAAAAATACAGCAGCGAAAGACAGCCGCTACAAAGTATCAAAAGGCGATTTCGAAATTCTCGGAATCGCTTTTTTACTGGTTTAATTTTCTACCTTCGTTTTTAAGTTACAGGCTATTCTTCTAAAGCTCTGAATTTTCGAGTATTCTAGTAGCAGCTGCTTTAGTGCCCGTATTTGTGCACACTCAACGGCAGCTGAAGCAGCCGCTACTAATCATTAGAATGGTCGGCAAGCGTTTAAAATATTTCATTAAAAATTAACGAATTACCAACAAAAATAAATGAACCAAACAACGGATTCATCACCAAAAAGCGGAATTAGAGAATTTGAGTTTATCGCCTTAATGGCGTTTTTAATGTCGAATGTTGCCTTATCAATTGATGCGATTTTGCCGGCATTACCGGAGATTGGGTTAGCGTTGGAAGTTACGGATAGCAGTCAATTACAGCTAGTCGTCGTAATGATTTTCTTAGGTTTAGGTTTGGGAGAATTAGTATTTGGAACATTATCGGATAGTTTCGGTCGGAAACCGATTGTTTACATTGGCGTTGGTGTTTTTACGATAGCGAGTTTAGTGGTTGTATTTGCACCGAGTTTAGAAATTTTTCTGATTGGAAGGGTTTTTCAAGGAATTGGATTATCGGCGGCAAGGTCGGTGAGTATTGCGATTATCCGAGATACTTATGATGGTGATCGAATGGCGAGAATTATGTCATTCATCATGACGATTTTTATTCTTGTTCCAATGATTGCTCCGATGCTAGGACAGCTTATTTTAGAATATTATAATTGGCAAACAATCTTTTATCTTCAATTGCTTTTTATCGGTATAACGATTGTCTGGTTCGCATTGCGGCAGAGAGAAACATTGGCGAAAGAGAAAAAAATTCCAATCTCCAAAAGCTTGTTTATCAATGGTGTAAAGGAATTTTTCAGACATAAACAATCCGTAATTTATACCTTTATTTCCGGAATTATCCAAGGGAGCTTTATCGCTTATTTAAGTTCATCGCAACAGATATTTCAGGTACAATATGGAATGGTTGAGGAGTTTCCGCTTATATTCGGTGGATTGGCTTTTTCGTTTGGAATGGCAAGTTTACTCAACGGCTTTTTGGTTGTAAAATATGGCATGCTGAAGTTGGTTAATTCGTCGTTATATATTTTTGTCGGCTGTTCATTAACCTACATTCTTATTTTCGGAACGGCTTCAAATCCTTCATTAACAACCTTACTTAGTTTCTTATTTTTCCAATTCCTTTCGCTTGGGTTCATCTTCGGAAATCTGAGTTCTTTGACGATGCAACCAATTGGACATATCGCAGGAGTCGGAGCGGCAACTTATAGTTTTATTTCGATATTAGTAGCCGTAACTATAGCAATCTTTATCGGTCAATTTATTGAAACCACGGTTGTGCCCATGTTTATTGGATTCTTTATAGCCGGTGTCATTTCGTTTATTTTGATTCGAATTGTTAAGATTAGGGAAAAAGTAAACGTGCCAAAATAGTTTTGCGATTCTCGGTTGTTATTTTGGGTTGACATTTTTGATTTTAGGTGGAAAGTATTTATTCCAGCCTGCTGTGCGAACTGTGCGAACGAGCAGATCTGCTTCTTTTCCTTAAAGAAAAGAAGCAAAATTTT
>CAWVWD010000525.1:0-3586 GCA_963933585.1 uncultured Saprospiraceae bacterium | reverse complement strand
TTGAAGTTGACGCAATGGGAAACGTTTACACGGTTGGTACATATTCAGGAACTGTGGATTTTGATTCTTCTCCAGCAACTTTTTATCTTTCGTCTCAGTCTTCTTCAGATGTTTTTATTCATAAATTAGATGTTAACGGAAATTTTGAATGGGTACGAACTTTTGGTGGTAATAGTACTTCAACCGTGACGGGAATTGGAATTGATTCTAAAAATAATATTTATTCTATTGGAGAATTTATTAGTACGATTAATTTTAGTCAATGGGAAAATCAAGCGAATACGCTAACATCTCAAAACGGGAACGTCTATATTCATAGGATAACGTCTGATGGAGATTTCGATTGGGTTAAATCTTATGGAAGTGTTGTGGTAAGAGGTATGAGTTTAGATGAAGACGGAAGTATTTATAGTACTGGATATATTGCTAAATATGTTCCTAACTCAATTGATATGGGTCTGGATACTGTTAGTTCTCCTGTTTCAGTTATTCCTTATACGGGCAATATTTTCGTTCACAAAATAAAATCAATTATTAATGATTATGGTATTTCAAGCCTAAATTATAATGCTTGTAGTAATCTAAATGTTTTTCAAGGTTTTGTAACGAACTATGGGAATAATAATATAGATACGCTTGTTGTTAATTGGTCAATTAATGATACAATGCAAACACCTATCATCATTGAAAATACATTGGATTATAGCGATAGTTTATTAGTCAATTTAGAGTATAGTTACATCGTTGGGCAAACTTACACAGTTAAAGCATGGACGAGTTTTCCAAGCGTACAAGATACGATTAATTATAATGATACGATGATTACAACATTGGTAATTCCTGTTAGTAATCCAACATTTATGATTAATCAAAGTCATTCGATTTGTCAAGGTGATACGCTTCATGTTGCTGGAACAATTCATACAACGTCAGGATTTTATTCAGATACATTAACGGATTTTTACGGTTGTTATGTGGTTATGAATAGCACACTTACCGTTGATTCGGTATATTCAATCGTTCAAAATGTATCATCATGTCAAAATGAAGGACTTTGGATTGGTAATAATTACTATGATTATTCTGGTGTTTTTGTAGATACGTTAACGACAAACAAAGGTTGTGATAGCATTGTAACGACTAATTTGCAAATATTACCATTGGATACGACTTACATATTTGATACGATTTGCTCGATGGATACGTATGTTTTTAATGGTCAAATATTGAGTTATACTGGTATTTATAATGATACTTTATCAAATATAAATAGTTGTGATTCCATAATTCTTTTAGAGCTTTTTGTGCGTTTTCCTGTTTTATTATTGAATACGGTCATTGTTGATTTGGATAGTGTTGGGTTTGGTTCGATTGATATTACACCTTTTAATGGAGGTGGAAGTTCTATTCAATTTCAATACACTTGGAGTACAGGAGATACAACGCAAGATGTGAGTAATCTAACTACGCAAGGTTATTATTATTTAACAATTACAGATCAGCATAGCTGTGAACATGAGTTTACGTTTTATTTAGGTACAGTAAGTACTAATGTTACTATAAATAATAAAAACATTGTAATTAGTTTATATCCAAACCCAGCGGAACATGATGCTAATGTTACGCTTCAATTAGAAGGTGAGCCTTTAGGAAAATTGAGTTATGATATTGTGGATATAAGAGGTCGGATTATGGAAACATCCGTAATTAATTACACGCAAAATCTTCAAAAATTTCAAATAAGAATGCCTAAAATGACAGGAATGTATTACCTCCGACTTTATCAGGAAAATGAATTATTAGAAACTATACCGATTATTTTAAAGTAAGGTAGTATTTTTTAATTATTGGAAAATGAGAATGAATTGACTTTGGAGAATTTGATTGAAGTGAATTTGAATGAACGGGAAAATGTGTTTTTGGCGTTCTTTTAGGATTTCTTCCCACAGAGAAAAAGTTATGAATAGATTTTAAACAAGTAAGGCTCTCATTCAAAGTGAAAGCCTTACAAAGAATCATTTCTTGAGATTGATCTTCATTTAGAATCGACATTCAGTACTTCAAGTTGATTCAGCCAATTATTAAAGTGTGGGCAAGCCTTTCTAATATTATTCAATCCTGTATCTTGCACAATCGAAATTCCATCACTTGTTTTATCGTAAAAAGGTGCGATATTTAAGATTTGTTTTGAAGGTGCAGTTTGTGGACTATCATTAATATGTTCTGGTGTTGGATATTTATCACGAATATCTTGGAAAATATTTTTAGGAAGCGGCATATCTAAACTCAGCCAATCTTCCATAATATTAGGTTTGGTGAAAAGTAGTGCTTCGTATTCATGTAATTGAAGATGAGGAATGAAATTATTGTTAGGTGGATTCTCATTTAAAATATCTTGATAAATGGCAGATTCTATAGATTCGACTTTTTGAATTGGATTCGACTGTCTTTTATTTTGGATATAACCGGGATATTTATCATTTATGCCATAGAAATCAATCAGCGTTGTTACGTAAGCATTTTTATCTTCGTTGAGTATTTTTATAATATAATGTTTCAAGCCATCATAATTAAATCCTCCTTTCAAACCTCTTGGAAAGACAGAAATGTTTTTTAGTTCAAAATGAGGTTTAAGAACTTTCTTGACAAATAATTCCTCCGTAATTCCTTCACAAATTATATAAATTCTAATCATGGTCGTCCTCCTAATATATTTTGTTCCCATAAATCTCCTAAGGTATATTCTTCCATCCAATTAGAAAAATCCTCATTTTCTAAACGATTGAAGGTAGAGTTTTCACCATTGTGTTCCACGACAATAATATCGTTTGCTTGAAATTCGGAAACTAATTTTTCAGATTGTGTGGAAATAATAATTTGAGAAAAGTTAGCAACCTTTTTTAATAAACCAGCTAAAATCTTTATCGCCATTGGATGTAAACCTAATTCGGGTTCATCTAACAAAATTAAATCAGGACGATTTGGTTGCAACAACATCGTTACAATGCAAATAAATCGCAATGAACCGTCAGATAAATCTGCTGCTGTAAATGGAAAATCAGAACTTTTATCGAACCATTCTAATTGTATCGTTTGAGGATTTAAAGGGTTTGGGCGTAAATTAAAATCTCGAAACATTGGAACAATCAACTGAATATTTTTAATAATTCGTTGATAATGTTTCGGACTTTCGATTTTCAAACGATATAGAAAAGCCGCTAAATTTGCGGCATCTTCTCTCAAAAACTCATTATCATTAATAGGAACATTTTTCTTTACAGGTGCATTTTCGCTTGTATCATGAAAGTGATAAACTCGCCAATTTTGTAAAGCCTTAAAAGTATATTGGCTTATCCAACTATTACCGAAGCCAACTTTTGATTCTCGCTCGTCCGTAGCAATATTTTCCCAACGAGGTTGCGGATAGTTTTTATTCCAAATACCAACATCTTCTTTATGAATAAATAAGCTGTCATTATTAGAATTATTTAAGATGACTTTATAGTTATTGGTTTCAAAATCTAATCTAATAGAAAGTTCTGAGGTTTTTTGGCTACCATAATGTAATAGTTTATTTCCTCCTCCT
>CAWVWD010000524.1:0-3593 GCA_963933585.1 uncultured Saprospiraceae bacterium | reverse complement strand
TATTTTAAATAAATTCGTTGTGTAAAATGATTAAGTGTGTTTGACTTTTAATCATCTTTCAGGAGACTAAAAAAGTGCCACAATTTGAACAGTTTAACTGCTAATTTGTGGCACTTTTAATTTAGAACTAGTGCTCTACCTTGCAAATGAGGAAACGACTGAAATTTACCTATTTACGGTATGCGGAACTAAAAACTATCAACTATTTCTTTTTCCCGAACAATCCACCCAAAAGGTTTTTGCCCATATCTTGAACGTCATCAATAATGCTACCGTCACCATCCTTATCTAAAGAACTGAAAGTACTCCCCAGTTGTTTCTCTAAAGATTCCAACATTCCTGCACCTTGAGACTTAACCGAACTCATCAAACCTTGAATATCGATACCAGTCTTTTCTGTCAAACTACCTAAAAATTTTGTTGCTTGTCCAGTAATATCATCCAGTAAAGTTTTCGTTTTTTCTTCACTCATGCCACTACTTTTACTAACCAAAGCAGTCACTTCTTCTGCTTTATCTTCCATGACATCCTCCGCTTTAGGGGCTTTCGCTTCGCCCATTCCGAACATCGCTTTTATATCATTAGTAATATCGCCGTCACCATCTTTATCTAAAAAGCTCAATTTGCTTGAAAGTCCAGCCATAATTGAAGGCAACATCCCTTCTACTGCTTTTTTTACAGTATCCGTGCTTTCTCCTAATTTAGTCGCTAATTCTTTGATTTTTGCTTCATCAAAGTATCCTTTCAACATGTTCATTAAATTCATAATTATTACGATTTTTTCATTATTTAATAATAAGGTCTCAAGAAGTGAAAATTAAACATTTTTTAGGGTCAAAACAATAAAACAGTCAAAACCTTTACAACTTTATATCTAAATATCTTTACACCTTTATAATGCATTTTCGACGACGTTTTACTTAAAAGTAATGGTATAAATTGAAAAATAATTAAAAAAGTATATCATATTTAAAATTTGTTAATTTGTTTGAAAATGACTTAAATCGATGACAGTCAACACACTTAATCAAAATTTGTCAAAACAACTATTGTTTTATTAATTATAAATTTTTCAAAAAAAATCCAATAACGTTTGAATATTTGAAATTAATACTACAAATTTGCATCATAATATTTAACAAAATAGTTTATTCGTTATGAAATCATTCACAAGAAATTATTGGTTCTGTTTCTTCTATTTTAGAATTGTACCCTTTGTTCGGTAACAACTAATATTTCTATGTTGTTTATAAAAAAAATCTCCGAACAAATAACTTGTTCGGAGATTTTTTTTTGTTTTAAAATTCGTCAACAATATATGACTGTAGTGCGAATGTGGCAGTCATTAATACGATAACATATCAAAAAATGAAAGAAGTAGTCGTTTCAGAAGTAGAAAAAAAATCAGTTGAAAGTGCGTATTATCGTCAAGATATTGCGATACAAGGAATTGAAGGTTCATTTCATCATATTGCAGCGATGAATTACTTTGGCGATAATATCAACTTGATACCTTGTGAACGGTTTGAAGATGTATTTAGAAGTTTGAATAATAAGAAGGCAAATAAGGCGATTTTGGCGATTGAGAATAGTGTGGCAGGAACGATTCTACCAAATTACGCTTTATTAAGGAATCAAAATTATAAAATCGTTGGAGAGGTTTATTTAAGAATTAAACATCAACTTTTGACGATAAAAAATCAAAAAATTGGAGCTATAAAAGTCGTTCAATCACATCCAATGGCTTTATTACAATGTCAACATTTTTTTGAAAAATATCCACATATTCGTTTGGTCGAAAGCGATGATACCGCAGCAAGTGCCAAACGTTTGGTTGAAAGTGCAGAAATGGAAGTGGCCGTGATTGCAAGTCAACAAGCAGGAGAGGTTTTTGAACTAAATACAATTGCAAAAGATATTGAAGACAACAAACGAAACTTTACTCGGTTTCTTATTTTAGATAAAGAGTGCGAAAAAAGCATTGTAGAATATGAAATTAATAAAGCAAGTATTTGTTTTCATTTAAGTCATGAAGCTGGTTCGTTAGCAAAGGTGCTTACACATTTAGCGACTGAAAATATAAATTTAACAAAGATTCAATCTTTACCAATAGTTGGGCGAGAATGGGAATATTTTTTCCATTTAGATATGGAGTTTGATAATTATAATAATTATAATAATGGTTTAAAAAAGATTAAATCACATATTTATGATTTGCAAATTTTGGGTGAATATCAAAAAGGAAAAACTTATTAGATAAATGTCCTTCGAAATTTTGAAGAATAATGAATCGTCAAGGGAATAAAACGAACAGCCGTAAAAAAAAGAATCATGGAAATTACTAAAATCAAGGATTGGAATTTAGGTATTAATACGACAAAACCGATTGTGGTTTCGGGACCGTGTAGTGCGGAAACAGAAGAACAAACGATTCAGTCGTGTTTAGGGGTAGCTGCTCAAGGTGCGAATATTTTGAGAGCAGGAATTTGGAAACCTAGAACTCGTCCAGGTTCGTTTGAAGGTGTTGGGCGTGAAGGTTTACCTTGGTTAAAAACGGCAAGCCGTTTGACAGGTTTACCAATTACGGTGGAAGTTGCGAATGCTCGACACGTTTATGAAGCATTGAAAAATCAAGTAGATATTTTGTGGCTTGGTGCGAGAACGACGGTTAACCCGTTTAGCGTTCAAGAAATTGCAGAAGCTTTGAAAGGTGTTGATATTCCGGTGATGATTAAGAATCCGATTAATCCTGATTTGAAACTTTGGATGGGAGCTTTTGAGCGTTTCGAAAAGGTTGGAATTACGAAGTTAGCCGCAATTCACCGTGGTTTTGCATCTTATCATAATACAGAATACCGAAATCAGCCTCAGTGGGAAATTCCAATTGAATTGCGCCGTCATTTAGATATTGAGATGGTTTGTGATCCTTCACATATTTGTGGAAATCGAAAAAATTTATTTAAAGTGGCTCAAAAAGCAATGGATTTAAATTTTGAAGGTTTAATGATTGAATCGCATATTACACCAGATGAAGCGTGGAGTGACGCGGCTCAGCAGGTTACACCTGAAAATTTTGGTGAACTAATTCGCAAATTGGTTATTCGAGATTCTGATTCTAAAAATGCGACTTTCAATAATTCTCTGGATGAATTGCGTCACCAAATCGATGAAATTGATGAGCAAATTATCCAATTTATTGCCAAAAGAATGGATATTGCCCGAGAGATTGGACAGCAGAAAAAAGATAGTAATATCGCTATTTTGCAAATGAGCAGATGGGAAAAAGTCTTGAAACAACGTTCTGATTATTCAGAATCAAAGGGTTTATCAAAGAAATTTGTGAAGGGATATCTTCAAGAAATTCATAAGGAATCTATTCGTCAGCAGACGGCAATTATGAATGAAACGGAATTGGAGAAGGTTTAGATTCATTGTTTTATGGCTATTTTGAAATATAGATAAAATAAGAAAAAAGGTTACAACATTTTTAATGTTGTAGCCTTTTTTGTTCTTGGAAAGGTTTCAGGTTTAATCTTATGGCTACCCACGTAAAGTTGGACATTTTGTAGGGCAAACGGCATTGCCTTTGCCAC
>CAWVWD010000523.1:0-3600 GCA_963933585.1 uncultured Saprospiraceae bacterium | reverse complement strand
TTTATCATGATACTTACTTTAATATATTTCAATCAATTAACTAAAGGGATGAACGTCGATTTTAACAATATCAAAAAAGCTTACTTTGTAGGTGTTGGTGGAATAGGAATGAGTGCGATTGCTCGTTATTTTAATAGTCTTGGTATTGAAGTTTTTGGTTATGATAAGACTTTAACTGAACTAACAGAAAAGCTTGAAAGTGAAGGGATTAAAATTCATTACGAAGATGATGTAAGCCAAATTCCAAAGGGAATTGATTTAGTAATTTATACACCTGCTATTTCGAAATCACATCAAGAATTGATGTATTTTTTTGAAAATGGTTTTCCTGTGTTGAAACGGGCGGCTGTTTTGGGTATTATTAGTAAGGCGAAAAAAGTAATTGGAATTGCGGGAACGCATGGAAAAACAACGACTTCTACGATTACTACACATTTGCTAAAAGAAGGAAATGTAGATATATCCGCATTCTTGGGCGGAATTGCCTTGAACTTTGAATCTAATTTTGTAGAAGGAGAATCTGATTATGTAGTTGCAGAAGCGGATGAGTTTGACCGTTCTTTTTTGTATTTATATCCGAATATCGCTGTAATAATGAGCATGGATGCAGATCATTTGGATATTTACGGTAACATCGAAGCGATGCACGAAAGCTTCTATCAATATGTGAATCAAGTTCAAGAAGGTGGTTTTGTATTTTATAAAGCAGGTTTGCCCTTGAGTCCGATAGTTCAGAAGGATGTGAAAGTACAGACTTTTGGTGTGGAAGCAGGTGATTTTCGAGCGGAGAACTTGAGGGTCGAAGATGGTTCTTTTGTATTTGATTTGAAAAGTCCGATTGAAAATATTGATAACTTGAAAGTAATGCTTCCTGGGAATCATAATATTGAAAATGCAACAGTAGCGATTGCAATTGCTCAATCTTTGGATGTTTCAGCAGAAGCGATCCGTAAGAGTTTGTTGAGTTTTAAAGGCATCAAAAGGCGATTTGAGTTTATCATTCGTGAAAATGATAAGGTTTTGATAAATGATTACGCGCATCATCCAACAGAACTAGATGCTACAATTAGTGCTACAAGAGCTTTATATCCGAATAAAAAGATAACTGGTGTGTTTCAGCCGCATCTATTTTCTCGTACGAAAGATTTCGTTGATGGATTTGCAGAATCATTGAATAAATTAGATGAAATCATTTTATTGGATATTTATCCTGCAAGAGAGTTACCTATTAAAAATGTGACGTCACAAATTATTTTAGATAAAATTGATAATTCAAACAAGAAAATTTTATCAAAACAAGAACTGTTAGAATTTTTGCCAAATAGTAATTCTGAGGTGATTTTGGTTTTAGGGGCAGGAGATATTGACAAATTAGTTGAAGTTATGAAGTGTAGTTGGCTGAAAATGAATTAAATGAATTAAATTTTTTACAAAAAATGGAATGTTTTACTTGCATTGTATATCAAAAAATATGTATTTTAGTGTTTGAAACAAGTTGGTTTAGAAATATATAAAAATAACTAAAATTTTTAAAAAATGACAGGGTAAAATATAATTATTTTGTTTTGTTTAATCACAAAAGTTACAATCTATTCTTTTTTTGTTTATTGATGAAAATATTGAAATAATTAATCAAAATTTTAGCGAAGTAGCGACAATAAAAATTGCGAGCTAAAAAATATTTACCAATAAAAAAATGGCAGCCAGCGAGGTAAAAAGATTGAGGAGTACGTTGAAGCGGTTGGTCGCATTTGCAGGAGGCTTATTATTGTTGGGCGTTTTGTTTACGGCCATTGAATACAGGTTTAATAGTACGAGTGGCGCATTGATAATAAATATTGAAGAGGTTAATGGAAAACGTTTCGTTACGAAGGAAGATATTGGAAAATTAATTAAGGAAACGTTCTACGGTGAAACACCAAAAACGATTGAAGACTTATTAGCAGATGAAACTTTGAAGCGGATAAATTTGAAAGCGTTGGAAAAGACGATTGATAATTATCCTTGGGTGAAAGAATCAGATGTTTATGTAGATGCACAGAATAATATCACTATTAATATTGAACAAAGAAAGCCTTTGATGCGATGTTTTGATGTGAATGATTATTCTTTTTATATCGATGAAAATGGTATAAGAATGCCTGTTTCAGAACATGAGACTGCGAGAGTAATTGTGGCTTCTGGAAACCTTAAAGATGTGGAAGGTTCCAAAGTAGATAGCGTTTATAATGTAGTTGATAGTTTGTATAAGTTGGTACAATATATCCAAAAAGATACTTTTTTAATGGCTCAAATTGAGCAAATTTATGTAGAGCGAAATGGAGATTTTACGCTGATTCCGAAAGTTGGAAATACAGAGTTACTTTTCGGCAGTTTGAATATGATGGAAGATAAATTTAGACGATTAAAGATTTTTTATAAAGAAGCGATGCCTTATGAAGGTTGGCGAAAATTCAAACGGTTGAATTTGAAATATAAAAAACAAGTCGTTGGAGTTAGAAATTAGAATAAATATAAGGGTATTTTGGCTTGATAGTTTATAGGTTTTTTGGCCTTTCAATCAGAAAACCTTTTAACCTTTATACCTCCAGAAAAACCTTTTATTATAAAATAGTAGTATTATGAAAAATATTGTAGTAGCATTAGACATTGGAACGACTAAGGTATGTGCAATTGCAGGGTGCCTTAACGAGCATGGGCAATTGGAGATTCTTGGTGTCGGTAAAGTTGATTCTGTAGGTGTTTCAAGAGGTGTGGTTGCAAATATTGAAAAGACGGTTAAAGTGATTTCTGATGCAGTTGCAGATGTAGAACGTCGTGCAAAAATTAATGTAAAAGTGGTACATGTTGGTATCGCTGGACAGCATATTAAAAGTTTGCAACATCGTGGAATCTTAACTCGTGAACATTCTATTGATGAGATTAGTCGGACAGATATTACCCGATTAATTGGTGATATGCATAAATTAGTTTTGCCTCCCGGAGACAAAATTATTCACGTAATTCCACAGGAATTTACGATTGATAATGAGCAAGGAATTATTGATCCGATTGGTATGTCAGGTGTGCGTTTGGAAGCTAATTTCCATATTATCACAGGACAAATCACGGCTTCAAAAAATATATATAAATGTGTAGAGCGTTCTGGCTTTGAAGTTGGTTCTTTGACATTAGAACCGATTGCTTCTTCTCAGTCTGTATTGAGCGATGAGGAAATGGAGGCTGGTGTTGCCCTGGTTGATATCGGAGGAGGAACGACTGATTTAGCGATTTTCTATGAAGGTATCATCCGTCATACTGCTGTTATTCCTTTTGGTGGCAATGTGATTACGAAGGATATTAAGGAAGGTTGTAATGTAATGCAAAATCAAGCGGAGCAATTGAAAGTGAAGTTTGGTTCAGCATTGGCAGACGAAGTTTTTGATAACAGAATCATCACGATTCCGGGATTAAAAGGTCGGGAGCCGAAAGAAATTTCAGAGAAAAATTTAGCGAGAATTATTCAAGCTCGTGTGGAGGAAATATTTGATCATGTTTTTTGGGAAATTCGTCGTTCAGGTTTCGAGCGTAAGCTAATGGCTGGCGGAATTGTCTTGACTG
>CAWVWD010000522.1:0-3608 GCA_963933585.1 uncultured Saprospiraceae bacterium | reverse complement strand
TTTGGGTTCCGTAAAAATGAATCAGCTATATGGTGCGGTTTTGATAGAGATTCAACCTGAAATTATGCCTCGATGGCAACGAATTGTTAAGCGAGCATTCGATACTATTGCTTCTTCTTTGGTATTAATTACCTTTCTTCCATTATATTTATACATTGCGTTTAGAGTTCGCATGTCTTCTGAAGGGCCCATTTTTTATAACCAAGAAAGAATTGGTTTGAATGGAAAACCGTTTCAGATTTATAAATTTCGGTCGATGTACACAGACGCAGAAGTATCCGGGCCTCAATTAGCAAAGGATAGCGACAACCGCTGTACGCCTTGGGGCTTGACAATCCGAAAATGGCGATTCGATGAATTACCACAGTTTTGGAATGTGCTGAAAGGTGAAATGTCATTGGTTGGACCTCGTCCTGAAAGACAATTTTATATTGATCAAATCACGGAAAAAGCACCGCATTATAAGCAATTATTAAAAGTTCGTCCAGGAATCACTTCTTGGGGACAGGTGAAATATGGCTATGCAAGTAATGTGGATGAAATGGTTCAACGTCTAAAATTCGACATTCTTTATATCGA
This sequence comes from uncultured Saprospiraceae bacterium, assembly GCA_963933585.1. Lineage (GTDB taxonomy): Bacteria > Bacteroidota > Bacteroidia > Chitinophagales > Saprospiraceae > CAWVWD01. The sequence goes on along the minus strand of CAWVWD010000522.1, from coordinate 3,029 downwards.
AAATCGTTCTTTGGTTTTAGATATAAAAATTATGTTTTATACCGTTGTTGTATTATTTCAAGGAAAGGGAAAATAAACTAATTTTCTGGTAGCTGGTTACCCCTATCTGGCCGCTGGTCGAACAAATTAAATATTGATAGCTAATTTTAAACTTTTTTTTCCTCTAAACATTTTACTATTTTGAAATTCCACAAATTCAATGAGTTTGTGGTGTTTTATTTTTAGAACAAATATTCCTGAATAAAATCAGGATTTCAATTTTGCATCATAAGTATCAATTAAAAAAACGTACTTTTGCAGCAATTTTCAGAAATAATTTAATAGTAATTATCATATAATGGCAAAACGAAATCAGCAGGTAGAAGGCGAAGAAAAAGTGAAATTTTCACGAGAAGGTTATCAAAAGGCAAAACAAATTATAGTTTACTTAAAAGATTATAAATATCATTTCTTTGCTGGAATGATCTTATTAGTTTTGTCAAGTTCTCTTTTTATGGCGTTTCCTGTATTAGCAGGAGAATTATTAAACGAGGCAAGTGGAAAAGGAACTTATGGTTTAACGCTTGACCAAATTGGACTCCTAATTATCGGTATTCTAGTGCTTCAAGGTGTTTTTTCGTACACAAGAGTCTGGTTATTTGCAATTATTAGTGAGAAAGGGATGGCGAATATTCGTAAAAGTTTTTACAATAAATTAATTTCGCTACCAATTACTTTCTTTGAAGAAAATCGAGTTGGTGAATTAACAAGTCGTAGTGCTTCTGATGTTCAACAGTTACAGGATGCAATCTCGATTACCTTAGCAGAATTCGTAAGACAAATTGTTGTTCTAATTGTAGGGATGGTTATTTTGGTTGTAATGACAGGGAAGCTGACCTTATTAATGTTAGGAACACTACCTTTCGTTGTAATTGCTGCCTATTTCTTTGGACGTTATATTCGGACACTTTCTCGTGAACGACAAGATGAATTAGCTAAAACAAATTCTATAATCGAAGAAACTTTACAGGCAATTTATGCCGTAAAATCATATACAAATGAGTGGTTTGAATCGATAAGATATGGAAAATCAATAGATAAAGTGGTAGATATTTCTCTTAGATTTGCAAAAATCAGAGGATTATTTTTTGTCTTTATCATCACATTTCTTTTTGGTGTGATGTCTTTCATTCTTTGGCAAGGTGCAAAAATGGTACAAGCCGGAGATATGCCCGTGGGAAATTTAGTAACTTTTATTTCTATTACGGCTTTTATTGGTGGTTCTATTGCTGGACTAAGTAATTTATACACACAGTTAGTTCGTGCAGTTGGTTCAACAGAGCGAATTGTTGAAATTTTGGGAGAACCATCGGAATTAGAACTTAAAGATGGTGAAAAAGCTGTTCTAGAATCATTAACTGGTGATGTTATTTATCAAGATATTCACTTCAGCTATCCTTCTCGATTGGATGTTCCTGTTTTGAAAGGTGTAAACTTGGAAATAAAAGGCGGACAAACGGTGGCTTTAGTCGGTTCTTCTGGTTCTGGAAAATCTACGATTGTCCAATTATTGATGCGTTTTTATGATATTGATTCCGGAAATGTGACTGTAAACGGCAAAGATATTCAAGACTACAATATTACAACATTTAGAAAAAATATAGCTGTTGTTCCTCAAGAAGTGATTTTATTCGGTGGAACAATTGGCGAAAACATCGAGTACGGAAAACCCGGAGCAACTAAGGAAGAGATACTAGAAGCTGCAAGGCAAGGAAATGTCATGGAATTTATTGATAGATTTCCAGAAGGTTTAGATACGATTGTCGGTGACAGAGGAATTAAATTATCAGGTGGACAGCGTCAAAGAATCGCGATTGCAAGAGCGATTTTGAGAAATCCTGCAATCCTTTTATTAGATGAAGCAACCTCTTCATTAGATGCCGAATCTGAGCGAGTGGTACAAGATGCTTTGAATAATTTAATGAAAGGTAGGACATCAATCGTAATTGCTCACCGTTTAGCAACGATTCGGGAAGCAGATTGTATTTACGTGCTAGAACATGGTGAAATCGTAGAAAAAGGAACACACGAAGAATTGTCAAACCGTCAAAATGGAGCTTATAGCTCTTTAGCAAAATTACAGTTTGAAATAGTTTAATTTAATTAATAATAAGAAATCCCGAAATCTCGGGATTTTTTATTTCCATTCATAGTTTTCCATCCATTTTGAAAAGACTGCCAGTTCATCTTCATTTTTCTCGAACCAAGTTTGTACATAATTAGGCTCTTCAGTGTATAAAAATATAGTGTAAGCAGGCATTTAGGAATAACCTACTTACTTCATTTTTACTAAAAATAATGCCTAATAGTTTGAGTAGCTCGAGAAAATTCTCTGCCATAAACGTTTATACCACGAATTTCTAATAACCGTATCCTCTCCCTGTATAACAGTTTCTTTATCTAAAACTATCTCAACTCCTTCAATCAAAATAACTTCAATTTCTTTATTTTTAATCGCTTTCATTGGTACGGTAACTTCTGATACGACGCCTTGTTTATCAATATAATTAATTTTAACTTTTACCGTTTCATTTGGTTCTTTTGCGACAATTAATTCAAATTCACCATCAAAACCTGTTTTTATTCCAATTTTAGAATTTTCAATATAAATACGAACGCCAATTAGCGGCTGATTTTTTATATCCATAACTTTCCCAATAATTTTTGTCGTAGAAAGCGAATCAGAATTGATACTACTTTCTATGATTTTAATATTTGAGAATGGTTTTTCGTGAGTTATATTTTCTAATTTCTTAGTGGAATTACAAGCCGAAATTACTAAAAGTGTCATTACTAAAATTGATACATAAAGTAAATTTGCATAATTCACTTTACCTATTACTACGTTTTGATTGATTGCCTGAAGTTGGATTTTACTAAATTGTCCACAAATCTTATCGTTATCTTTTTGACGGCTTTTTTGATTCAAAAAATCAAAAATTTCTTTATCCATCGGGGCGCCTAGTTTTATCTTTTCAGCTTTTGTGACT
>CAWVWD010000521.1:0-3608 GCA_963933585.1 uncultured Saprospiraceae bacterium | reverse complement strand
GAGCGATTTCGTTGGAAGAGTTAGCAGAAGTTGTTGGCAATGAAAATTTGGTTTTGGATAATTTGAAATTGGAAAAACCTTTGAGTCCAGGAATGTTGCCTTACCATTATTCGCCACATACTTCGTTGTATTTGACAGATAATTTGGAAGATGATATTCTAAATTTTAATCAAAAAAAAATCGGCATTATCACGCTTCAAAAAATATTACCAAATATCCCAAGAGCACATCAAATACAACTGAGCGAAACCAATAATCTTAAAATCGCAGGACATCTATTATATAATGCGATGCACGAATTAGATGCCTTAGGTTTGGAAGCCATTTTTGTAGAAAAAATGCCAGATGAAGGCATTGGAAAAACGATGAACGATAGATTAAAACGGGCCGCTTATAAGCGATGAAAAAATGAACCTCCCGCTGATTTTACAAATTTCGCAGATTTTTTTTAAATAAATCAACTTATTGATTTTCTTTAACCTGCGAAATCAGCGGGAGAAAAAAATCACCAAGTTTTCAAACTTCCTTTCGGAAAAACATATTCCGGCGTATTCAACATCGAACCAAAATCTGTTGAAAACCAACAACCTAAAGTCTTACTTTCCGGATTAAAGTTTTTGACAATATGAATATTCTGAGCGGGCATATAAGATTGTGACAATAAGAAAATCGTTTTGCCGTCCTTATTTTTCGCAATATCCATAACCAACATTGCATGACCCGGAAAACCGCCAACAATGAAAACATCTCCAGCTTGAATCGTAGAAATATCCTTATTTTTCAATTCTTGACTGATAGAATACGTTCCTGCGTAATTAAAAATCATATTCATGTACGATTTAAAATTCTTATATGAGTTATTTGCAGTGGCCGTTTTCGGAGTAAAAGTGACCTTGTTTCCAGCTATTTTTGGCTTTCGCCCAAATCTCCAATCATCGAAGCTCACGTTATCGCCAGACGTAAAATTGAAATGAATTTTATAAAATTCGCCACGACTGTAATGATATTCCGCTTTCAGTCGCATTACAGCATCCGCACATTGTTGTAAATCTCGATTTCCGACATCAATATTTACGACCGCTGCATGAACATCTTGACGATATTTTTCACTTCCATCATATAAATTGACCTTTGCATCACGAGGCTTCAGCGGCAAATGTCGCAGCCAATCGCCCAAATCATTCTTCGCCACTCCTACCCTTTCGTAACCTTCTGGAACCAGAATTCGATTCACCAAAGCCGTATTAATATCGTAATCTTCCAACCAAATATATTGATTATCTGTATCGTCAGAAACATTCGGTAAGTTCTCTAATTTTTCCGTGGAAATATTCGGCATTTGCAAACCAATTTTGGACGAATTAGAAGCATTACCACAAGCGAAAAGTAGGGTGGATAATAAAATAATATTTTTCATAAAATAGGAATTTAGAGGTTAGATATTAGACCGGCTAAAATCTAAACCTCACTGAATAAACCATTTAAACGCACTTCGTTGGCTTTTGCCAGTAATCAAAATCGTTTAATTTTTCATCATAACCATATTTCATTCAACGTAATCAATATACTTTTTATTGACAATATGTGATTTATGAATACGAAAAAAATCAGTTTCAAGAATTTGACTTTCAAAACTCGACAAAGTTCGAGGCGTAAAAATATATTCTTTTCCTAACCAAAATTTCACATAATTCCCGTAACTTTTTAAATAATAAATATATGATAAATTATTCTGAATCAAGAAGCAGCGTCATATTGTCTTGTCTAGGGACTTCTCTACCGTATTCGAGATAGGCTCTAGTCTGTTCGGATTCGTGTAAAATATTCCATACTTTTTCCAAAGTTGGTGTAAAAACCAAAAATCAGACGTCCAAATATTCTTTTGAAGAATTATTTATACCAGTTTCTATTGAAATTGACAATCAAAGATTCCTACTAAATAACGGCAGAACGGGAAAGTAAAGACGACATCAATTAAAGTATTTACACCTTTCATTTCTGTAATTTCAAAATTATGAGATTATGAAAAAAGGGAGATTTTATACTTTTGGAGCGAGTAAACCGAAACAAGTAAAAGTTACGGTTTCGGCAGATTATTATAAATAAAATTGGATTTTTATCCCAATTAAACACACGATATTAAACTTTACTATTTTTCTTGAAATTCTCTTAGAATATCATAAAAGTATGCTTTTTATAAAAAGCCTTCGTAAATTTATCATTTAGATTAAAAACCGTTATTAATAATCACTAAGCAATATGAAATATAAAGTAATATCTATTATCACAGCTTTCTTATTAGTTTTTTCAAGCTGTAACGTCTGGCATACTGCCGAGGAGAAAGGACAAAAATACCAAGTCGAAGCAGAAACTATTGGAGAGGATTCAATAATAATTGCGATGATTACACCTTACAAAACTGGCTTGGATAAGGAGATGAATGTCGTCATTGGAAAGGGTATAGAAGATATGAAAAAAGGGAAACCAGAGTCTTTACTCACTAATTGGATGACCGACGCTTTGCAGAAAAAGACAAATGCTATTCATAAACAAGGGGTAGATTTTACGATTTCTAATTATGGCGGGATTCGGATTCCTGTCGTAGCAGCAGGCAATATTACACGAGGAAAAATATTTGAATTAATGCCTTTTGATAATATGCTTACGGTAATTGAAATGGACGATACGACGACCCTGAAACTCTTTGAACACATGGCTGGTGACAACGGTTGGCCAATCAGTAGCAATGTCAGTTATGAAATTAAAGACCAAAAACCATTGAATATTTTAATCAACGGCAAACCGATTGAAAAAGGTAAAAAATATACGGTTTCTGTTTCAGATTATCTAGCAAATGGTGGTGATAAAGCCTACTTTTTTGAAGAAGGAAAACGAGAAGATTTAGGTATTTTGATTCGGGATGCCTTAATCGAATATATCACGGAAGAAACAAAAGCCGGTCGTGAAATCGGTAGTCAACTTGATGGTCGCTTAAAGTATGTGGAGTAGTTCACACTTTTATTTGACCATTTCTAATTTGACATATTACCAATTCTTAAACGCACAGTCCGCAAAGTTTAATGCAGTATTCGCAAAGATCTTCACTTCTTCTTTCCGAGTTTTGTGAGAATCTTTGCGGACTTTGTGTTTAACCTTTCCTCCTATCAAACTGTTAATTTCATTTAAAAGAAGATTTTTCGGATATCAAAATCGCTTATTTCTGTAATTTTAAGATTTAATTTAAATCATAAATCATAAAAAATATGAAGCAGTTTCTTATTCTGTTCCTAATACTTTTCAGCGTTCAAGCCGTTCATGCACAACAGAAATTGATAAAGAAAAAAGAAAATGGTTTTTGGGGGTTTGTCGACATTTCTGGGACCGTTGTGATTGATTTTCAATATCAAAAAGTATATCCTTTTTATGAGGAGATGAGCTTGGCTCAGAAAGATAATCTTTGGGGGTTTATTGATAAAAAGGGAGCGATAATTGTGCCGTTTGAGTTCTCGAAAGTTCAAAAATACTTGAGTGCAAAAATAATTCAAGCGAAGAAAAACGAGTTTTGGTATTTATATAATTTGAATGGTGAATTGCTTATCAAGACTGGT
>CAWVWD010000520.1:0-3630 GCA_963933585.1 uncultured Saprospiraceae bacterium | reverse complement strand
GTAGAATACAATATCTTAGAACAATGTGTGGATGGTAGTGTTTTGGTAGAATTTCGAGGCGTAAATGTCGGAGCAGCATCTGATTGGGAATGGAGATTTGATGACGGTACAATTTATTATGATTCTGTAGTCGTCAAAAGATTTGAAACTTCGGGAATACAAACCTATCAAGTTTTAACATCAGAAGGCGGTAAATCATTTTCTTTTTATGAAAGTATTGATATTAATATCGTTTCTCCTCCAAAAGCTGCGTTTACTATTAAGGACGATGTTGTTTTTGATTCTCCAACAGAATTTATCAATCAATCTGAAAATGCAATGACTTTCTTTTGGGATTTTGGTGACGGTATAACTTCTATGGACGAAAACCCTACACATACCTATGTTGAAGCCGCTGATTATAATATTATGTTTGTCGCAGAAAACGAAATAGGTTGTCGAGATACAATTTTCTTAGATGTTTACGCTCGATGTGGAAAGCGTATCGTTGAAAATGTATTTACACCGAATAATGATGGACGAAATGATGTTTTTTATTTTGATAGTGCCTTTGTTTGTGAAGTTATTTTGATTCAAGTCTTTAATCGATGGGGGAATTTAGTCTATCAATCTACTGATCCTTATGCTCCATGGAATGGTGGCGATTATCCTTCAGGGACGTATTATTATGTTGTTCGTTTTAGAGATGGTGAAGATAAGGGATTTATTACTTTAATTCGATAAATATTAATATTTATCGAATTAAGGAACGTGTAAAGAATAAATTGTAACAAGATTTGAGAATTATTTTTAGTTCAGTTTTTCTATAAAAGAAAGAGTATTGTTGATACTATGATTGATTTTAGAGGAAAAGGGAGCTAAAAAGAAACTCAAAGATGTTATAAGTTATTTTTTACATGTTCCTAAAGTAACAAATATTGATTCACAATTCTATATTAAATTTATAAAATACATTTATTGTAGGATATTGTGAATTTATTAAATAAGGATGAGCTCTAACTACTATTGAATCCCAACCTGCTACTGTTCCTGCTGGCAAATCTTCAAAACGAGCTCTACTACTATAAGTGGTAGGACTAAAACCGCTACGGCTTGATAATAAATCTCCATCAGGAGTAAATAAGTCATACCTACACGCTAAATCTAATATTATAGCATTAGGTTTTGTAGTAATATGAGGTAGTTGACTCCAATCAATGGAAAAATCAATATAAAAGGTTTCATAATTTACACCATCAGGTTCTACAAAATAACTATCAAATTTTAAATAATCGGGACCTTCATATTCATTTCCAGAACCAAAAGGGTTCATCTCATCTATATTGACATCTGATATGTCATCTTTTAAACAACTACTGAAACCAATGATTAAGAATAGATAAATAACTATATTTTTCATTATAGAATAATTTAGAATTTAAAACTAAAGTAAATTACAGGAGCATTATCAATATAATTTAGCCCAAAACTATTTAACTCAAAAGGATTGGGTTCTGTCTGATAAGTAGGCTTTGCCGCTTTATAAGATTTGAACTTAATCAAAAGATAAGTACTCGTTAAAGCCGTAACTCCTGTGATGGCTAAACCTGTATAATAAATAGATTTTTGTCGTTGAAAAAGGTCTCTCTTTTCTATAAATTCAGTTTTTAATGGTGCTGCATATTGAATATTGAAAACATATTTCCCTTGCTTTTTATTCGGTGCTTTTAAGAAGTCCTCTAAAATTAATAAAGCTTCTGCATGTGATGCATCTGCTTTACGTTTAGAAATATACGTGAAGGTTCCTGCTGCTACTGTCGCTCCTACAGGGACGACATATCTCCAATAAAACTCCTTTTGATGATTTCGTAAATCAGCTAAATAGGTTACATAATCTTCTCGTGGCGTTAAAGTAGTTACGAACCTTAGTCTATTCACACCTGATAAATCAATAAACGTATCCTTTAGCACATATCCGGGAGACCAAACGCTTATATCGTAAGTTTTCTTTTCTAACTTCAGGACTCTCTGATTTTCATAAGCCTGACCATCAATTTGAATATAAAAATTGGAATCTACTGCAGGAAAAAAAGCAACTACGGCACTATCTTTTTGAGCCAATAATGTTGAAAAGTAACCCAGCAAAATTAAAAATGTAAAAATTATTTGTTTCATAAATATGATTTTGATAGAACCGCTTCTAAAGTTATAAAAAAAATCATCATTACGAAACAAGTTCACAATGATGATAGGCTTATTTTTTTAGCCGTTATTATAGAGATTTACCATTAACCGCCTAAGGCACTAATTCCTGCTTAAAACCATAATGCTGATACCGAAGATTAATCACCGTATCCAAAGCCTCACACCCAGGTGCCCATACTTGAAACCGATTATCTCCCTTAGGAACTATTAGTTTCTTAATATTCTGATACACCGAGTCGCCGACTTTCACTTGATACGGCGTCGCTGTCTTTACCATAAAATACACCTCACTTATCGCCGTATCCGCAGGTTGTGCGGATACGATGGATAAGGTGAAGAGTGTTAGGAATAGTGTTAGTTGGTTTTTCATTTTTCTTTCCATGTTCTAATATTCAAAGGATAACCCTCGACATAAGGAGGAAGGAAGGAATTTAGTCGCAATCCTTTTTTTTCTACATAAAATAAAACATCTTCTAAATAAGAAAAGTAAGTAACTTTTTTCTTTGATAAGATAGGATACTCATTATCATACTTTCTTGTAATTTTAGTCGAATCGAATTCTAATACAACATATTTTTCTTCTTTTGCATATAAGAAATTATTTTGTTCCATATTACGCTTAAGTCTCCAGTGTCCATTAGGAAAATCTTTATCTAATAATTTCCTTCTTTTTTTTATATCATATACAGCAAACCATTTTTGAAATGGAGTATAATTTTCACTATACTCCATAATTAAATATGCAATATATGTGTAATCATAATTTATTAAGCCATTCCAAACAGGTATTTTATTTAATTTCATTTTACAAAATTTGTAATAAAATAAAGTAAGCAATGAGAAAGCCTACTTTACTTTATCATAAGGTTTCAAAAGGGTACATACTTTCTAAGTAGCGATTATACCCATTTAAAATCATAAATTAATCGTATCTACTTAAAGAGTCGCTGGAAACGAAGTGACATGGTTTTAAATGTATAAATTATTGGCAATTAGAATCATATAAATAAATTATTATTTAATACCACTTTCTGCCAGCGGCTCTTTAAGTAGATACAGTTAACCTTATTATCAATCTTCAAAGAAAATATAAATTCTATCACCTCCTTCAAGGTGAATCTGCAAATGTTTCTTCTTACCATGATGTGCATTTCTTCCCGTACCTGAATGATGTTCCAAAAGTCCATCTGGACCAAATTTTTCATCCCAATGATAATATCGTCCATTTGGATAGAACCCATCTGCTTCAGTCATTTTCATCCCATTAGTATTATTAGGATAATGTTCTTTTCCACCAGTAAATAACTCTCGTAAAACTTCCTCTGCCTGTTGACGAGTTTTTACATGTACCTCTGATTTACCATTTTTAATATCTTTTATAGCTCTTGGAACATAACTATTATGCACCAAAACCCCAACATCACTCACCAAATAATTATGCACCTG
>CAWVWD010000519.1:0-3659 GCA_963933585.1 uncultured Saprospiraceae bacterium | reverse complement strand
ATTTATTAGAACTATGAATTTTTAATAGTTTTTATTCAAAATTTCGACAAAAATACAAAACGGTTTTTAACTGCTTTAAGTTTGTTGATTTTTTTAGACAAAACGTTTTTTATTTATTAATACAATAAAGGATCAGAAAAGTCTGTAAAACTTATTGCGAAGATATAAACCTTGATGAAACTCTAAAGCACACACCCAATAACTTATCCTCAAATTCCTTAAAGGAATAAGAAATAATTACAGGATTAGTATACGAATAACGATGGAGCGAATACAGCGTCATTTAATTATAAATTCACTTTAAATGATGATGAGACCATCGCTTTGATAATTGATGAATGTTCCGTAAATAATTTGAATTTTAATGCAATTTACTTTTTCAGAAAGAGCTCAATAAGTACACAATTACCCATGAGAATGATTGAAAAAGTTCAAAAAGAAAAATAAGGTATTTATCTAGTTTAAAAAATAGCCACTGGTTATACCATTAAGAAAAGAAGTAATGCGACTTACAGCATTTGATTATCAATAATAATACTAATACCGAAAAAAGTATTGAAATACCTAATATTGGTGTGAGTGATCATGTTACTCGAAAAAGGGAAACTATATCATATTTCTAAAAAAATGTGAATTAAGGACTTTAAAATCAAGGGGCTTGAATGATTTAAGAAATTAAAACGGTCGAAATTAATCCATAATTAAAACCAACAATTAGCCGGTAAAAATTAGAACAGAAATGGTTGACAATCTTTCGTTTATAGTTTTCCAGATAAAAAACGGCTTGAAAAAATTGTTTTTTCAAGCCGTTTTTCATTGTGATGACGCTTAATCATTGAAAACTGTTAAAGCAGCAAATTACTAAACCGTGTCAGTTTTAAAAACTGATACGGTTTTTCCCGCAATAAAAATTAAAATCGCTGACGCATCACTTCATATAACATAATTCCTGCTGCAACCGAAACATTGAACGAATCCGTCGTTCCGATTTGTGGAATAATAAATGTTTCATCCGCTGCTTTCATAACACTTGGATGAACGCCAAGATCTTCAGAACCGACAACCAAAGCGGTAGGATGTGTGAAATCCAAATTTTGAATCAACCCTTCTGCTTCCAAGCTACTCGCAAAGACTTGAACACCTGAATTTTGTAAAAACTCAATTGTATTTACCAAAGAATTTTCACGACAAACAGCGATTTTCGCCAATGCTCCAGCCGATGTTTTTATCGCATCCGCATTAATCAAAGCGGCACCTTTCTGAGGAATAATAATCGCATGAACGCCTGCTATTTCAGCACTTCGAGCAATTGCACCAAAGTTTCGTACATCCGTTACACTATCCAAAATTAGAAAAAGTGGCGTTTCCGATTTTTCGAAAACTAATGGTAATACATTTTCAATATGTTGATATTCAATCAATGATTGAAAACCAATTACACCTTGATGATTACCATTCACAAAACGATTCAATCGCTCCTTAGGAACAACTTGCAATTGAATATCATTTTGTCTACAAAGAAACCGAAGTTCCTTTTCATAATCGCCTCTAATTCCTTGCTGTAACATCACCTTATCGATGGCTTTCCCAGCCTTTACTGCATCCATAATTGGATGTCTTCCGTAAATGATATTCGTATCTTTTTTTGTCATTGTCAAATTATAACTTAAAAACTAGGTCAAAGTAAGTGTTTTTTTAAGAAATTACGTGTATAAGTAATTGATCAAAATCAAAAAAGTTAATTAAAATTGAAAAAGCAGATAAAATATCATTAAAAATACCACCTTTTTGACGCTGAGGAATAATTTAATAATCAAGTAATTTCATTTCTATTTGTACAAAAAAGACGATTTTAGCGTTGTATAAAAAGTAATTCTATTTTAAATATTAATAAAAATAACATTAGATGAAAATTATGAATTGGTTTAAATTCGGAATGGCAATTATGATACTTTCTATATCTGTAATGGGTTGTATCAGTGATGCAACAGGACTTCTTGAAGATGAAGATGTTGTAGAACTTTTGGAAAATGCCTTGAACTCAAAAGCTGGTGGTTTTGATGCTCAAATAGTAGATATGCTGGCTTTAGTAGAAATGTATCAAGATGATTGTAACGCCTCGATTGATAGTTCTTATGCTAAAGAGAACGGTATTGGTTCATTCACTTATAATTATAATTATAACTATACAGGAACAGTAATTTGTGATAGTAGCACAAGCATTCCTCAAAACATTGAATTCGATTATACAAGTATCGGTACTTATGCTGCTCCTCGTATGAGTTCAAGCGATGAAGGAACATATAATATCACGGTTAATGGCATTCAACCCACAAATACGAATTATAACCTTGTCGGTTCATATACGAGAGTTGGTACGCAAACCACTAAAATTCGCAATGAATTGACATTCACCGCAACTTTAGAGATTTCTTTGACGAGCTTATTGGTAGAAAAAGCGACCAAAGATGTCAAAAGTGGCGACGGTGCATTCACGGTTACTGGTGAAACTTCCGGTGGTGAATCTATCAGCTATGATGGAACAATCTCATATAATGATGATAATACAGTGACCGTAAATTTGAATGGTAAAGATTATACGATTGATTTAGATTAATTTTAAGAATCTCGGTGATTCGTGGTGTATTTTTAGATTGTCCAATTTTAATACTTTTTTGAAAAATATTTTCAATATTTGTATTTCAATATTGACTTAGTAGTAAGTCAATATTCATCAATAAGTTTCCACTTTGGAATTAAGCGTTTATCGAGTATAAACAACTAACCTCGAAGTGGAAAATGAGGTGAAAAATAAATAGCGAAAAATATAAAGTTGTTTTTAAATCGTGCCTTAACAACCAATTATCAATTCTATGAAATACCTTGACGAATTAGCCGTAAAATATAATCAACCAGAATTTATAGCAAACGATCCCATTTCGATTCCGCATCGTTTCTCCAAATTACAAGATATTGAAATCGCAGGATTTTGGGTTTCCATGTTAGCTTGGGGACAACGAGTCACGATTATTAATAAAGCCAATGCGTTATTGGAATTAATGGATAATGCACCACATGATTTTATTACGAATTACGAAGATAGCGACCTCAAACCTTTTCTTAATTGGAAACACCGAACGTTTCAACCAACAGATACACTCTACTTTTTAGATTTTTTCAAACGTTATTATCAAGAAAATGAAACGCTTGAAACGGCTTTCGCCCAATTCTTAAAACCAACGGATGAACACGTTGGGAATGCGTTAATTGGTTTTAATCAACTTTTCTTCAATCACGAAAATGCGCCAAGACGCACTCAAAAACACGTCGCCACACCAACTCGAAAATCAACTTGTAAACGACTCAATATGTTTTTACGTTGGATGGTTCGAAAGGATGATAATGGCGTAGATTTAGGTTTATGGAACGATATCAAAACGAGTCAATTACTCATTCCGTTGGATGTTCATGTCGATAGAGTGGCGAGAAAATTCAACTTGATTAGCCGAAAACAAACAGATTGGAAAACGGTTTTGGAACTCACCGAGAAGCTAAAACAATTCGATGCAAATGATCCTGTGAAGTATGATTTTGCGTTGTTTGGTTATGGATTAGAAATGAAAAAATAAAAAGACCGTCATTCCCAACTTGATTGGGAA
>CAWVWD010000518.1:0-3661 GCA_963933585.1 uncultured Saprospiraceae bacterium | reverse complement strand
TTCTTTATCAAACGGAACTTATTTTCAAATTACGCAGACACTTTAATTCAATCAACTTATCAATCAAATAAATCTCGGTTGGAGGCCTCAATGTTGTCAAAACATTGAGGCTTTTTTTTATTAATTTTTAATAATCCTAAATAAATAAACATATACATATTATATATATAAAAAATAATGCATATTTTTGTAATGGTAATTTGAATCAAGGTGTTTGAAAATGAATAAATTACAGATAATGATTTTTTAAATATTTTCATCAATAAATAATTATCCAACTATTCCTTCATCAGCAAAAAATTAAGACGATGCCTGTATTAACTGGAGATACAAGAAAAAACTTAGCAATTGAACCTGAAAAGGTTTATCCTGAAATGTTTGATGCAATTGAATATAAAGACTGGGAAAAGTATGAAAGGGCTTTGAAACTATTATCTACCTTAATTAAGGAAATAGATAAAAGTTTGAAAATTCGATTAGAAGTATTGCTCTCCGCTGCATTCTACCAGCATAATGTGAAAATGGCAGAACGAAATACATATAGATTAATTTTCTGTAGTGTAAAAGTGCTGTTGAGCCAGGTCTTAAGTAACGATACCATCGATAAAAAAGAGTATACCAAACAAGCTCTTAGAGAATTAGAAACACTTCAATTCACCGATTCTGATTTCGCACGAGCCAGCTTTTCCGATGAACTCAATGATGCGCTTGATAATTTGGATTATACATTTCTATTCGAGGAAAATATTAAAGATATCATTGCTCAAATTGATATTTTAAAGAAAGTATAAAATTATTAATAATAAAATCGATACGGCCAATTACTAAAATTGAATTATAATAAGTCTACATAATATTAAAATAGCAGATTAAATCAGACTTGTCAACCTATATCCTAATAAGCTGCATATCCTGAGGTGTAGCTTGTTTATTTAGTTTCTTAATACCGAAAATTTTCGATTTAAAACCTCATTATATAGGATGTTTATTTTCATCATCGTAAAAACTCTAAATCTAGAATTGGTAAAAAGTGCCAAGCAATTAAGCCGTTTAAATGATGATTTAATGATTTATTCTCGTACTTCTAAAAAGCGGATTGAATTCGAATCAGTCGAGTTTAATTCAGTCATGGAAATAATCAATTATAATTGATGATAACACGCTCCCAACTTTGAATACAATTTTTACTCAGAATGACTTTATTATTCCAAAACCTAATTGGTAATGCGATAAAATTTTAATGAAAAGAGATTATTCCGATTGTCAATATCGAACGTAAAAGATACGATAACAAACATACTTTATTTATCATTTCGAATCATGAAATTAGCATAAAGTCAAAATATTTTGAACGAGTTTGTTTACTTTTTCAAAGATTATACGGACAGGATAAATAAGAAGGAACGTATTTAGACTTAGCTACTTATTTATAAAATAATTATGAAACGTGATGATGTATGAACTGGAATAGAATCCAGTGGATAAAGTTCTAGAATTTTTTTCTGTTCTAATGCTGAATCGATAAATTGGTAGTCCGTAGTGACGTAAGATATCAACTACCAACTACCAACTATTTCACTATTTATAATCAATTATTTCACTAAAACTCGTTTTGTAATTATTTCATTGCCAATGGTCAGACGGACTAAATACAAACCTGTACTCTCATTTGACAAATCAATACGTTCTTGTAAATTTATAATTTCACCGATAGATTTTGATAGGATTAATTGACCTTGAGTATTGAAGATATCTAATTTTACAGCTTCTCTTTTTGCCAATTCTAGATTTACGACAAATGCACCATTTGTTGGATTTGGTGCGATATCCAAAATTTCTAAACTTTTAATTGGATTCGTATTAATTGGAATTTCAGGAACTAAAGAAACATTTGGTCGGATATTCATCGCTACTTGAAAGCCTAAATCCTCTAAGAAAGACCAACTTGCTCCGCCATCTATTGATGCTACACTTGTTTCTTCTGTAAATATACTTTCGGAAGTAGAAATTAAGAGGCTATTTGTTGATATTTGATGAATCGCAAAGGAATATAAACCAGAATCTAACTGAAGTGCTGGAGAAATATGAAACGTCACATATTCATCATTTCCAACACCTAAACCTGGTGACGGTAATGTATATACCGCAGAAACATAAATATCAACAATCGGACTTTTAGTAATCGAATCTGTTTTATAGATAATCAATTGAATATCATCACCAGCCAAACCACCGATATAAGAAGTTGTCACAGAATGAACAAACACATCAGCTACAAATTCAAAATTCTGTCCTAAAATAGCTGAGGCACTATTCGCTCCCAAGCCATCGCTATAATTACCGTCATCCTTCGCATACGTACTGTCCGTCACAATCACATCATAAAATAAGGTATCTAAATTATTTTGTGGATTATCGTCTACTTCTGTAATACTCACATCATACAAAACCTTATAACTAGCCGACATATTTGCAGGTAAATAAGCTCCCGTTCCGTAAAGTGTCGCTGTGCTATTTGAAGTCAAAAATGGTAATATATTTGACATTTCAGTATGTATCAAATTATCATTATCATCAAGAATATTAAATGCAACTTGGACGTTTGTCACACCCATTGTACCGTAATTTATCACATCTACGGAGAGCGACATCGGCGTCATCAAACTATCCGGAATTTGAGTGTAAATCAGTGGAGCATTTTTTGTCAAAATCGTCGCGTCATATTGAGCAGGAACTATAGTCTGTACAACCGTCAAATCATCAAAATATCCTTGCATTGCACAGCCGGTACCATCACAAGCCCCAAAGAAATTAATCCCATTAATCTGATTTAAACCGACTCCACCGGCAGCATTCGTTGTAATTGCCCAAGTGTGAATTAATGTACCATTATAATAATATTTTGCTACATCTGCTGAAAAATTAAATTCTAATTTATTTTCAACCCATTGATCATAAATTGGTGTAAACGGTGTATTTAACCCATCGGTCTGAATACGTGCCGTTCCTAAGGTATTATCTCCAAAATAAACTTCTGCAGCCCAGTCTCCTGCTGTATTCGTATAATTGTGTTGTACATTGAAATAGGAACCAAACCCTAAAGGAATATATTGATAAAACGTAACTTCATACGTTCCCTGATTTAACGTTCCAAGTAATGCCACAATATCGTCGGTAGAACTGTTTACCAACATCGAATTTGGTAAACTATTCGACTGTGTAGTTGATATTTCAACATTAGAAACACCACTAAACCAACCGGTCCATTCTGCGGTATTCCATTGTCCATCAAAAGCTCCAACGGTATAACTATCGAAATTTTCATTGGTAATTTGAGCTTGTAAAGTAAATGAGATGAATAGCGAACAAAAGAGTAATAAATTTTTCATAAGATATTTTTAAAGGTATTAATAAATAAATTTTCAGCTTTTTGATAATTCTCAAACATTCAAAACATTTATCAAATTAAGCAATAATAATGAGAATACAAATTTGATAGAAATTGAAAGACATTTTGAATTTTAAAAAGCATAAAGAAATATTTATTTTTTCAGTTTTAACTTTGGTAAAGCCAAAATTGCCACTGTATTTTTTATGATTCGGCACCTAAGTAGTAAGTCAAGTTAATAGTGTCGATTAGATTTTATATCAAAATTTGTCG
>CAWVWD010000517.1:0-3664 GCA_963933585.1 uncultured Saprospiraceae bacterium | reverse complement strand
TTCAAAAGGGCGACAAATTATTGGTTGGGACGAGATTTTGGAAGGTGGTTTAGCTCCGAATGCAACCGTAATGTCTTGGCGAGGAGTTGAAGGTGGAATCGAAGCGGCGAAGCAAAAGCACGATGTAATTATGACTCCGAATTCGCACTGTTATTTGGATTATTACCAAAGTACACATCCCGACGAACCGTTGGCAATTGGTGGGTTTTTGCCCTTAGAAAAAGTGTATAATTACGAGCCAATTCCCGAAGAATTGACGGAAGAAGAAGCGAAATATATCCTTGGAACACAAGTAAACGTGTGGACAGAATATATTCCGACCAAAGAAAGGTTACATTATATGGTGTTTCCTCGCCTTTGTGCAATATCAGAAACGGCTTGGAGTCCAAAAGATGTCAGAAATTTTGATAAATTTATACCTCGTGTTGCCGTACATATTGAGCGATTGAAATTAATGGGTATTAGTTCAGCGAATCATTTATATGAAATTGACAAAAAAACCGAATCCAAAGACGGAACGGTCAACTTAACACTTTCTACATTGGCAGAAGCCAAAATCTATTATACAACGGATGGCAGCGAACCGTCAGAAAATTCAACTTTATATGAAGGCGATATTACGGTAAGCGAAACGACAATGATACGCACACAGGCTTTTTCAGATGGAGAAATTGTCGGCAGAGGTTGGACAGAAAACTTTGAAATACACAAAGCATCTGGAAAGACAATTACACTAAAAAATCAGCCAAGCGATAAATATAAAGGTGGTGGAAATAGCTCCATTATTAATGGTGTTTTTGGTAGCAATGAGCGTTATGGCGATTCGGAATGGCTCGGTTTTGAGGGCGAAAATTGTGAAGCAATCATTGATTTTGGTGAAGCGACAGACTTTACGAATTTCTCTTTCCGTAATTTCAATGGTGAAGGTCAATGGATTTATTTGCCAAAATCAATTACCGTTTTGATGTCTAATGATGGCGAAAATTTCAAAGAAATCGTTACCGTTCCTGTTAAAAAAACGGAAGAAAAAGTGGTAATAACATCGTTTGAGGTAAAAGATAAAACGTCTCGCTATCTAAAAATTATCTTTGAAAGTTATGGACTAATTCCCGAAGGACAACAGGGAGGAGGAAATGCTTCTTGGTTATTTGTGGATGAAATAATTGTGAATTAATAATAAACAATAATACACCAAATCAAAACCTCTACCCTTCCGGCATTGCGGCGAATGCCGCAATGCCTCAAAGGCAACGGCACGAGTTTTTAGCTTTTCTAAAATTGAATTTTCATGATTAGGAGATGCCGAAATAGGTTCGGCGTGACGGAAAAGGTAGGATTCTTGGCTTTGTACTTACTGAATATTACGTTCTTACGGTTAACAGATTCCGGAACGAGTTCGCAATGACGGAAGAAATTAGGATTTGATTTTGTGCTTTTGAATATTCTATTTCAAATAAAAAAACAACCAAATAATACTTAATCTCCGAGATTTCGGGACAAGTAGTTAATATTTAATACTTCAAATAAAATGACTTTATCAACATTAGATTGGTCGATAATCGCAGGCTTTTTAGTAATTTCTTTACTAATCGGTGTAGTTGTTTCTCGACAAAGCGGCAAGAGTTCCGCAGATTTTTTCCTTTCTGGGCGTAATATGCCTTGGTGGCTTTTGGGTGTTTCGATGGTCGCAACGACATTTTCTGCCGATACACCAAACTTGGTAACAGACTTAGTTCGTAAAGAAGGAGTCGCTGGAAACTGGGTTTGGTGGGCATTTTTGATTACGGGAATGATGACCGTTTTTATTTATGCAAAACTGTGGCGACGTTCAGGAATTTTAACGGATTTAGAGTTTTATGAACTGCGGTACAGCGGAAAGGAAGCGGCATTTTTGCGTGGATTTAGGTCGTTGTATTTAGGGGTGGTTTTTAATGTTTTAATCATGGCGACGGTTTGCCTTGCGGCAATAAAAATCGGTGGTACATTATTAGGCATTTCTCCGATGCAAACCTTACTAATTGCTTCGGTTATAACCGTTACTTATTCCGCAATTGGTGGTTTACGAGGTATTATTTTGACCGATTTTTTCCAATTTATTATTGCAATGATTGGGACGATTTGGGCAGCGGTTGTGATTGTGAACTTACCAGAAGTTGGTGGTTTAGAAGCTTTAGTGACGCACGAGAATGTGATTGGAAAAATGAATATGTTACCCGATTTCAATAATACGGAAGCCCTGGTGACCCTAATGATTATTCCATTGGCGGTACAATGGTGGGCGGCTTATTATCCTGGTGCAGAACCTGGTGGCGGCGGTTACATTGTCCAAAGAATGTTGTCCGCAAAGGATGAAAAAAATGCGATTGGAGCGACTTTATTTTTCAATATCGCTCATTACGCTTTACGTCCTTGGCCTTGGATTCTGATTGCCTTAGCCTCCTTAATTGTCTTTCCAAATTTAGAATCCATACAAACCGCTTTTCCAGATATAGATCCAGGTATCATTGATGATGATTTGGCCTATTCTGCGATGTTGACTTATTTGCCACAAGGCTTATTAGGAATCGTGATTGCGTCTTTAGTAGCGGCATTTATGTCCACAATTTCGACGCATTTAAATTGGGGTTCATCCTATATCGTAAATGACTTTTACAAGCGATTCGTTAATCCTGACGTAAGCGAAAAAAAGATGGTTTTAATCGGTCGTCTATCGACGATTTTATTAATGATTTTTGCCGCATTTGTCGCTTTGCGTTTACAAAACGCCAAAGAAGCATTTGACATCATCGTGTTGATGGGCGCTGGAACTGGTTTACTATTTATTTTACGCTGGTTTTGGTGGAGAATCAATGCTTATAGCGAAATCGCAGCAATGGTAATTTCATTAGCCGTAGCGATCATTTTCAAATTCGTTTTGCCAGAAGAATATGCATTAGACGGTCACATAGAAT
This sequence comes from uncultured Saprospiraceae bacterium, assembly GCA_963933585.1. Classification (GTDB taxonomy): domain Bacteria; phylum Bacteroidota; class Bacteroidia; order Chitinophagales; family Saprospiraceae; genus CAWVWD01. Next base: position 713 of record CAWVWD010000517.1, on the reverse strand, counting down.
TGTTATTAAGTGTGGCTATCACTACTGTTGGATGGGTTGTGGTAACTTTCCTAACGCCTCCTGTAGATAGAGAAACACTATTCAGTTTCTACAATTTAATCAAACCACATTCAAACGGTTGGAAACCTATCATTGCAGAAGGAATTGCAGCAGAAAAAATCAATCCTGATGAGGTAACAACGGGTAAATTACCACAAGAATTAACAGGAATGTTTGCTGGGATTTTCTTAGTTTATGGTGTGTTATTTACGACCGGTCTTTTCTTGTATGGACGGACGACAAATGCGTTAATTGGTGTCGTGATTTCTATCGTGGCAGGTGTAATGTTGTGGCGTTCTTGGAAGAAGGTTTAGTTTATTTTCTCCCGCAGACCTACCCGTTCGCACCGCAGGCGAGTTTCGCAAGTGACACAGATTTTTTTATTGCAATCCTTGTCGGTTTAAAAAACCGACAAGGATTTTTTTATATAATTGACAAGGGTTTTGAAAGATTATTCCATTAAAATCAACCGAATATTCTTAGAATATTTTTGTGTCTACTGATTGATAATATAAAAAAGACGGAGATAAACCTAAATATAAAAAATTAAAAAAAGCAGATTTACCAATCACGATAAGGGTACAATCATAATTAGCAATCAACATAGTTCAAATTTGCCCGCAGAAGCGTTATATACTAATAGTTATTGGATTCCGCTACATATATAAATATTA
>CAWVWD010000516.1:0-3671 GCA_963933585.1 uncultured Saprospiraceae bacterium | reverse complement strand
AACGCCACAATTGTTACCGAGAAATGCAGTCGATATTGATATCGCTTCTGCTTTCTATTTGACGACTTTGCCAGAGCAATCTGCCATGACGCAAACAGGTTTTGATTTATCTTGGAATACAAATGTAGCCAGTTCGACCAAAATAGTTTACGGAACAGATCCAACAAATTTAAGTCAAACTTTAGATATAGGTGGTTCAACGACTTCACATACCGCAGCTATAACTGGCTTAACTGCTGGCACAATTTATTATGCACAAGCCATTTCTAATAATGGAACAACAGACGCAACTTCTACAGTAGGAACTTACGCAACCGTTTCTACATCAAGTGGGGAAATTGATATTCATTTTAATTTTCCAGTAGATAATAGCATCGCAACAATTGATAGCGCAAACCATGCAATTCCTGCACATTTGGAAGCGAAAATTATTTTCAAAATCAATCAAGCACAATCAACGCTTGATATGTGTGCTTACAATATTAATCGTAATGGAATTGTAACGGCACTAAATGCAGCCGTAAATCGTGGCGTTGTCGTTCGTTATATTGCAAGTTCAAGTACCTTAAATTCTGCTTTGCAGAACGTACAACCACAGTTTTCTGTTTTGAAAGGAAATGCGAATGCTTTGATGCACAATAAATTTATCCTTATTGATCGTGATAATGCAAATCGTGCAGAAGTAATCATGGGTTCTATGAACTTTACACAACAAAATATTTCTAATGATTTTAATAATGTGTTATTTATTAAAGATCAATCTTTAGCTCGAGGTTATACATTAGAATTTGAAGAAATGTGGGGATCAACTGCTGCAACACCAGGTATTTTCTCTGCAAAATTTGGTGATTTGAAAACTAAAAATACGCCGAAGAAGTATTTGATTAATAATATTCCAGTTGAGTCTTATTTTTCACCAACAGACGGAACAACAGCCGCAATTTCAGCTGCATTACAAACCGCAGATGCAGATTTAGAATTTGCAATATTATCATTTACTCGTAACGATTTACGAGATGATATAATCAATGCACATAATGCAGGTGTTCAATGTCGTGGAATTATTGAAAATATCAATGATCAAGGTGGAGAATTTGCTACATTACAAATGGCAGGCGTTCAAATGTTAGACCATTCAGCAACAGGCGATATTCACCATAAATATGCTATTATTGATGAAGCTGATGTAAACTCTGATCCAATTGTGATTACTGGTTCACATAACTGGTCAAGTAATGCAGAAGCTAACAATGATGAAAATACACTTATCATTCACGATGCTGCAATCGCAAATATTTTTGCACAAGAGTTTAACGCTCGTTGGATAGGTACGACAACTGGAACGCCGACTATGTCTACTTTAACTGGTTTTGAAACAACGATTTTCCCAAATCCTGTTCAAGAGATATTGAATATCAAAATCAATAGTGAAAACGTAAATGAAACAACGATTTCAATTATTGATATCACAGGAAAAACGGTTCAAACAGAAATCTTAAATAATATTCAAGGGGAAACAACACATCAAGTTAATGTAGCGAATTTGAGTCAAGGAACTTATTTTGTTACGTTTAATGTGAATGGCATTTTGACTTTTGAAAAGATTGTGAAGATCTAATCTTACGTGTGTAAAAACCAATCAGGTCTTAAGCCCCCGTCAAGTTTGGGAACAAATAAGAAATGCCATCGTGAAAGTTTTGCGGTGGCATTTTTTTATTTACCAGGAAACCGTTTTAATTTATTCCTAATCAAAACATAAAATTCAATGCAAAAAATCCAAATTAGAACTGCAACAAAAGCTGACCTACCAACTTTATTGGAATTCGAGCAAGGCATCATTACCGTAGAACGTCCTTTTGATGAAACACTGAAAGAAGGATCTATCACTTATTACGACATTGAAGGATTTATTTCGTCAGAAAATGTGGAAGTGATTGTTGCTGTCGCAGGAACAGAAATCGTGAGTTCCGCTTATGGCAAGATAAAAACTGCTTCGCCATATTTGAATCATGAACAATATGCTTACTTGGGTTTTATGTTCACGAAACCAGAATATCGTGGACGAGGAATTAATAAAATGATAATTGAACGCTTAAATGATTGGGCAAAATCAAAAAAATTAAAAGAAGTTCGATTAGATGTTTACAGTGATAATGAGTCTGCAATTCGTGCTTACAAAAAAGCTGGTTTTAAAAAACATATGGTCACAATGCGAATAGAAATCTGATACTGAATATTCCTCAAAAACGAAACCATGTCGATTTTTAAGACCGACATGGTTTTAATTTTATACCTCTCCTACTCTATCCGTAAGCATTTCATTTACAATTTCAAATGCTTCTCCCAAACAGTCAATCAAATCGTCATAATGTTCTACTCCGATTGATAATCGAATCATTTTATCTGTAATATTCATTTGAATTTTATCTTCCGGCGAAACATCAGCATGTGTCATACTTGATGGATGCTCGACCAACGATTCCGTACCTCCCAAACTTACCGCTAATTTGAAAAGGCGTAAGTTATTCATGAACATAAACGCTTCTTTTTCTCCACCTTTGATGTCAAATGAGAAAACCGCTCCTGCTCCAGTAAATTGTTTTTTATAGATATTGTATTGTTCCGTCCCTTCTTCCAATAAGCCTAAGTAATAGACTTTTTCCACTAAAGGATGTCCATTCAAATACATCGCAATTTTCTCTGCATTTAAAGCTTGACGCTCCATTCTCATCTGCAAAGTTTCCAAGCTTCTCAATAATAGCCAAGCAGTCCAAGCACCTGGCATATTACCCAAAAATGTCCTCATTCCTCGAATCGCTTTCATTGGTTCTGCTTTTCCCAAACAAGCTCCAGCGATTAAATCACTATGTCCACCCAAATATTTCGTTGCAGAATAAACTACCAAATCGGCACCAAAATCTAATGGCTTTTGCCAAATCGGTCCCATGAAAGTATTGTCAACAATCATCAAAGCATCTTTACCAAAATCATCTGTAATCTTACGACACATTTTAAGGTCAAATAAAGCATTATTGGGATTAGCAGGTGTTTCAACATAAACCATTTTTAGGCTTGTTTCCGCTTTATTATCAATGATTTTTTGTGCAATTTCTGCTTCCGTCTCCCAAGGTGAAAATGGAATAATCTGAATACCTTGAGTCGTTAAAATATTTTTAATAAAATAATATGTTCCACCATAAATCGGTGTACTATATAGAATAGTGTCCCCAGGTTTTAAAAATGTCAAAAAAGCCGTAGAAATTGCTGCCATTCCACTCGCAAAAACCGCTGCATCATCAGCATTTTCCCATAGCTTCAAACGTTCTTCTAAGATTTCTAAGTTTGGATTATTTAATCGGCTATAAATCAGACCCATCGACTCTTCCTGCTCTTTATCGCGTAATCCGTAAGCAATCTCAAAAAATGCTTTTCCCTCTTCTGCCGTATGAAATACAAAAGTCGAAGTTTGAAAAATCGGCGGTTTTACGGCTCCTTCTGATAACATTGGTTCGTAACCGTGTGACATCATTAAACTTTCTGGTCGCATAATTTTATTTTTAGATGGTTTCATAGTTTTTTTGTTTTCATTATTAAATAATGTAACATTGTAATCGTTCGATTATCAATACAAAGGTACAATCTTTAGATATGGTTTCTATTAATGGAACAGT
>CAWVWD010000515.1:0-3674 GCA_963933585.1 uncultured Saprospiraceae bacterium | reverse complement strand
ACGAGGGTCTGGATTTATCAAAGTGATAAACCTTTTGAAGAAGCAGATATTCCTAAGATTAGAGTGAAGGTTAAAGATTTTGCGACAAAATGGGTAAGTCATTCAGCGGCATTAAAATCTTTTGGAGACATTTATCATGGTCGTTTTATTGTCTTAATGGTAGATGAGACGCAAGGTGGAGCAAGTGGGTGTTCGATTGATAGTTCGGTCCGATTCATTCAGGAATTGGAGAAAGATTATGGAATGGATATGTTTGATAGAATGAACTTTACCTACAAAACAGAAGATGGAATTAAATCGGCTCATCGTGAGGAATTTATTGAATTATATAGATTAGGACTGATTAATGATGAAACGGTAGTTTTTAATAATTTAGTGACAACGAAAAAAGCTTTTGAGAAGAAATGGGAAATTTCATTAGGTGAAAGTTGGCATAAAAAGTTAATTGCTAATTAAGATATTCCAACTTGTTAATTCAAATTGAAATCAATTAAATATGTGAAATTTAAAATGGTCAATCCTACAATTGTAGTGATTGACCATTTTTTTTTGTAGAAGATGAAAAGTATTTTAAAAATGCTTTTCGTATTAATTCTTGATTTCTTCTTTAAAATTTAACCTTCCGCCAACGATTTGATTTCAAATAAAAGATTGATAATATTAAAACCGTAATCGAAAAAATGAATTCTGCTGACCAAACCCAAAGTAAATTATCCGTGTAAAGAACCATATAATAAATATAAGTAATATAGATTATAGCTGTAATCACATTGATAACTAAACCAACTGATATTGCACCAGTTCCGACGATTCCGTTATAATAAATCGTGTAAGCGGCAATTGCTACTTCGATGAAAAATAACATTTTTAAAAGTGGAATTGACGCTTGAATAATATCGTTATTATCGGTCACGACTAACATTACATATTCGGGAGCGAGAATTAATACAAGTGATGGAATTGCTGTAATAATAACACTAATAAGCATAATTTTAGTTGTCGTCCAAAATACTTCATCTTGTTTATTCTGACCAATTAATTGGCTAATAATTGTGCTCGTTGCAGAGCCCAATCCCCAAGCTGCCACGCTGAAAAAGATATAAATTACTCGAACAGTACTGGAAACCGCTAAGCTTTCTGTTCCTAATTTTTCGATTAAACTAAAGAACAGAAACCAGCTAAATAAGCCGACACCACTTTGTAAGGCAATCGGAGTAGATAGTTTGAGTTGTATTCTGATGGAGTCCCAATCAATCGGAGGTAATTTGAAGAGTTGGTATCTCTTGGAGAATTTGTCCCATAAAGCATAACCTACAAAGGTTATAAAAGCAACAACTTCTGAAATTGCACTTGCCATTCCGGCTCCTTCGATTCCCATCTCAGGGAATCCCCAATAACCAAAAACCAAAACATAATCAAGGAAGACATTTACGACTGCGAGGACAATTGTATTATAAATAATGACGTTTGTCCGTCCAAGTCCGGAGTATAAAGCGATGGCTGTTAATCCGGCATAACTGAACAAAATGCCATCGACTCGGTAGTACAAATAACTTTCACAGGATTTGAGAATTTCTTCACTTTGAATGAAAATATTCAGAACTTCATATCCAAAAAACTTTAGAATGATGAAAAATACAGCTGCTAAAATGAGTTGAAAATAAAGCATATTCTGCGTTATCGCTCCGACCGCTTGCCAGTTTTTTGCACCAACTCGCCGAGCGATTAGAATCTGTCCACCACGAGAAAATGCTAAGCCAATTAAGGTAATCATTAAATAAAATGGAGCAACCAAACCAATAGCTGCTAAAGAAATCGTGTCACCAGCACGTCCGATAAATAAAGTATCCGTTGCGGCTACGATATTATAACCTAAGCTGCCGATTATTAGCGGAAAAGAAATCACCAGTATTCTTTTATAAGAAGTTGAAACGTTTTTGAACATATTTTACTTTTGCTTTGCTGCTAAGGTAGTGAAAAATGAGAATTATTATGTAATTATGCTTACGTTCTGCTTTCCGGTCGTTTCTGTATTAGAAAGGTATTCTATAATCTATTTCTTATTTTATCCAATTGAGAATCAATACGTTTTATACATTATAACCGGGATTAAAAATAGTTATTCAAGTTTTCATTATCTTTAACTTTTTAATGATGTTGATAAAAATCATAATTTAAAACGATGAATATCGAAGAATTCAGGAATTACTGCTTGTCGAAAAAAGGGGTAGCAGAGGATTTTCCTTTTGATGAAGTAACTTTGGTTTTCAAGGTAATGGGAAAAATATTTGCACTTACTGGCCTGAGTTCTGAACGATTTACAGTAAATCTTAAATGTAATCCAGACCGATCGATTGAGTTACGGGAAGAATTTCCGGAAGTTCAGCCAGGGTTTCATATGAATAAAAAGCATTGGAATACAGTTTCTTTTGATGAATCGTTGAATGATGACTTTTTAGAGGAATTGATTACGCATTCTTATGATTTGGTTGTGAAAAAATTAAAAAAAGCAGATAGAGATTTTTTAGAAAATTTATAAAAAGGAGCACGACTTTCCAAAGTCATAAATAAATATGAAATACGATTATATAATAGTTGGACAAGGAATTGGCGGAACATTGTTATCTTATTTTTTAATCAAAAATGGACAAAAGGTTTTAGTAATAGACAATGGACATTTGACCTCAGCTTCTAAGGTTGCAGCGGGAATCGTGAATCCGATTACGGGACGACGCTACGTGAAATCTTGGATGTTTGAAGAACTTTTAGAATTTGCGAAAGCGACTTATGGTGAGCTTGATGAACTTTTGGGAATCAGTTGCTTTGAACCTCGAAATATTATTCGGGTACTTTTTAATAATAGAGAAGTTCACGATTATTATGCTCGTTCGGGAGAATTGATGTATCAAAAATTTATGTTAGATAGTTCTGATGTAAGCGAGTATTCAAAAACGCTAAAACCATTTTATGATACCGGCGAAGTAACGTATTCTGGGAAAGTGAACTTACAAATTTTATTAAAACGATATGCTGAATATTTAAGTGAAACACAAAGTTTATTGATTGAATCATTCGATTTTCAAGCGCTTAAAATAGAACCCGATAAAATCAGGTATAAAAATATTGAAGCTAAAAATATCATTTTCAGTGAAGGTATAAAAGCGACTGAAAATCCATATTTTGGTTATCTACCTTTCAAGGGTGCGAAAGGTGAAGTGTTAATTATTCGTATTCCAAACTTGAAACCGGTTAAAATATTCAAGCATAGAATTTTTCTCGTACCACTTTATGAGGATGTTTTTTGGGCTGGTGCAACAAATGATAATCAGTATGCTGATGATTTGCCAAGTGAAAGAGGACGAAAAGAATTGATTAGTAAAATCAATGAAATTATTCATATTCCTTATGAAATTTTAGATCATCAAGCTGCTATTCGTCCGAATGCAAAAGATCGACGACCGTTTATTGGAAAACATCTAAAATTAGATAATGTATTTGTTTTCAATGGTTTAGGTACGAAAGGTTCGTCCATCGCACCATATTTTGCGCATCACTTTACGAATCATTTATTGAACAATGAACCATTAATGAAAGAAGTGGACGTCCGGAGATTCGAGTAGCGTAATTGAGCATTAAAAAAATAACCAAAATAAATAACTTGACTTACTACTTAG
>CAWVWD010000514.1:0-3681 GCA_963933585.1 uncultured Saprospiraceae bacterium | reverse complement strand
CCGCTCGAAAAAGCGTTTGATAAATCAACTTCGGCTCCCGAATTACCCAATCATTCAGAATACTCGGCAAGGTAAAAACCAAATAAAAATATGGAACAGGTAGTAAGTCCGCTTCTCTCGCCATCAACCATTTTTCTCGCTCTGTCGATTAACACTTTGGACAATGCCGATTGCGACAACCATATTCTTTGCCAAAGGAACGTAACGGTCTTTCTTTCCTTTGCCTTGTCGAATATGGATTTGCAGCCGATCAAAACAAATATCTCGAAGTACTAAATTCCTCGCTTCCGCACATCGCAATCTTGAGGAATAAATTAAACTCAACAATATTCGATGCTTTAATAATTTCGGCACTCTAAATAATCGCCGACATTCTACTCGGCTTAATACCAAGGGCAATTCTTTGATTTTCTTGATACTCGGCAACCGTATCGCCTTATCTTCCCGTCCAACTAAGCGAAATAAACGTGCCCGTTCGCACAGTAGGCAGGTACCGAAATCCATAAACTGTATGTTTGAAATAACTCACCTTCATATATTATTTTTATTAAACCGAGATTTACGGTCATTACACTGACAATATTTTTGATTATACAGGTGCAATCCAACTAAGCATAAAGCAGGAACATAAACTGCCAACTCATCTATGTGAATCACTCCTATTTTTTCATTTAAAATCACGAACAATAAAACTACCCAGTTTATCCAAAGAGCATATTTTATCCAGTTTTTGGAAGTATTTTGAACCGACCAATAAATAGCAAAAAAGGAAATACCTAAGAATACGTAATCTATCGTACTCCACCAAGTAGGTGCAACGGAACAACAGGAAGCGGAACAAGTTTGAGCTACAAATATAAATGGTGTAGCAATACAATGAATAAGACATAAACCACTAGCCAATATGCCTAAAACATCTGATTTCTTAATGATTGTTAATTGCATATTTGATTTTTTTATAATGACTTTAACAAGAAACTCAATAATGAATTTCTTATCAAAAATCATGACTTTATAAAAGTACATAGAACCTAAAAAAATAGAAAAAGCATTAGTTTTTCATCAGAGCATAAGCTCTTTGAACAGGCCAATCATCTTCGTAACCTTTTTTCCATTTTTGAGCAGCCAATTCTTCATCGGTGGCTAGGCAGGCATTCAATTCAGCTCTGATAGTCGCCTCCTCCATATCTTGACCAATAAATACAATCTCATTTTTTCGGTCTCCAAATTCAGCACTCCAATCTGTTTCGATGAGTTTTTGGTTAAAAAGAAATGATTGATGCTGAATACGTTCATTATATGGCATACTACCCCACCAAACGCCTGCACTATCGGTTCTTAACGAACCTCCTGCCTGACTCCAAACCATTGCTTGTCCGGGTCGAGAAGCTAACCAAAACAAACCTTTACTACGAATTATAGTGGTCGGAAACATATATTGTACATACGTCCAAAAACGTATCGGGTCAAACGGTTTTTTACTTCTATAAACAAAAGAACCAATACCGTACTCTTCGGTTTCTGGCGTATGTTCCTCTTTGTTGAGTTCTTCTATCCAACCTGCACTTTGTTCCGCTTCTTCAAAATTAAATAGCTTAGTATTCAAAATCTCTTTGGGTGCGACCTTGCTAAAAATAGATTCTATGATACGAGCAGTAGGATTGAGTTTATGAATAGCTGCTTTTAAAATACCCAAATGCTCTTTTGTTACCAAGTCTGTTTTATTCACAATAATGACGTTAGCAAACTCGATTTGGTCAGTCAATAAATTGACAATAGTACGAAAATCACTTTCCATATCCGTGAGGTTCCTATCCATCAGCGTTTCTGGGCTACCAAAATCCTTGAAGAAGTTAAAAGCATCAACTACGGTTACCATCGTATCAATATAACTAAAACGAGAAAGGTCAATCCCATTTTCATCATCTACAAAAGAGAAAGTTTGGGCCACAGGAACGGGTTCACTAATACCTGTACTCTCAATCAGCAAATAGTCAAATCGTCTTTCCTTAGCTAATTTTTCTACCTCAATCATCAAGTCTTCACGAAGCGTACAACAGATACAGCCGTTGCTCATTTCCACTAGCTTTTCTTCGGTGCGTGAAAGAGTATTTTCATTTTTTACTAGTTCGGCATCGACATTGACCTCACTCATGTCATTGACAATCACCGCGACTTTCAGCCCTTCTTTATTATGCAAAATGTGATTGAGCAGGGTCGTTTTTCCTGCACCTAAAAAACCGCTTAGAACGGTTACAGGTAATTTTTTTTCAAGTATCATAATATTTTTTTGAACCAATAGACAATATTATTCAAATGTTGCTTACCATAAAGTGATACAAAAGTTTGCGTTTCTTTATTTCCACTGTCTTGGTAAACGGTTAGCCGTTTTTTAGCAAAATCTTTCGTAAGATTGATGCCACAATCTTCTACGATACAAGTTCTCCACTCTTCAAATGTCCGTGGTCTCATTTTAATTTATTTTTCTAGCAATTAGACTTGTTTGTTAAATAGTGCAAAGCCACAATTAATAAAGACAATCCCCACATTGAAAATGAGGATATGAGCTTATCTGATTTGAGACAGAATACTCTTCTTAATTATGCTTGTTTTTTTTATACCGCAAACTTAATGCAACAATGTTGCATTAACAAAAATATCGGATTATATTTGCAGCATTATTGCATTTAGTAGTAAAACTAAACTTTTCAACTTTTTAAATTTTCAAAAAAATGATAACAAAACAACAAGTATTAAACGCTCAAAGTGAATGGGGTGAAGGTGTCGTAAAAATTGGTTCATTAAAAGAAGATAGAATAATATGTGAAACTTATGCGAACGAATTTTTGACTAAACTCTATGCTTATGCAGCAGGAAGTCCTGTTATTTTTAAGCCGACAAAGTGTGAGATAGAACAATTCAGACCTACTCAGCCAGAGGCATTATCTTATTTCATCGCAGGAGAAAACCGCACTTGCAAAGAAGATAAGGGTTTTGCTATCCAACCTTGGACAAAAGTTAGATTTGAGAATGCAGGAATGATTTTGGAGAAAAATCATGCGATTGCTATGGGCAACTACTTTTTTACTGATTCAAATGGTGATGAAGCAAAAGTTGAGTTCACTTTTGGTTATAAGCTGATAGGTAACGAGATGAAAATTGATGTACATCATTCTTCATTTCCTTACAAATACACTGTAGCTTAATGAAAAAACATTTATTTTTTATTTGCCCTACTGACTACCTTGAATTTACTATCAATCAATCATTCAAGGATAAGAATTATTATTTTACATCACTTGGAAATTCTGTCAAATTTCATAGTGAAACAATGTATGAAATAAAGCATTTAATTAGAAAATATGACATTAGAGAAATCTCTTTTATATTGTCTAATAATAATCCAATTGTCTTTGACGCTTTAGAAAATCAAAATTTTTCAAGAATAAGTAGATTAGATGATTTTTATTGTGAAATAATAAAGCACAAGGTAAGTTCAGAAGGATCATGGCAACTATATAATGGCCAATACTTAATACTTTCCTACTATCTGAATGTTCGAAATCGCTATTTTGTGGCTATATCGACCTAAATATTCCAACACCGATTTGGATGAACCAAATGGACGTTTGGCATAGACAACCCATTTCTTTTTAAAGATTTGTTTGTAAACAGCATATT
>CAWVWD010000513.1:0-3688 GCA_963933585.1 uncultured Saprospiraceae bacterium | reverse complement strand
CATTTACTCTTATTGATAATCAACTTTCTATATTTTTCGATTAAATATTTTACGAGGTCGCAATATTAATATTAAATTTAGCTAATAATTTACGACGTGAATGTCTAAGGTCTAATAATAAAGCGGTCTAACATCTTCATTGTTAAATTACAAAATTGTCATTTCAAATATTATTTAATAATTTAACAATAAAAACATATGAGATATTACGCTATAATATTACTTTTCATTGGCTTAGTTTCTTGTCAAAATAAGGCACCAGAAACCAATACTAAAAAACACACGACACCTTATATAAAGCTTTTAGGAATTGCTCAGGATGCTGGTTATCCGCAAGTTGGCTGCGAAAAAGCGTGTTGTCAGCGAGTGAAAGAAAATCAAGCGTTACGAAGGAAAGTCATTGCTTTTGGCTTAATTGATCCATCATCCGGCGAACGTTGGTTATTCGAAGCGACACCAGATTTTCGGGAACAATACAATGATTTAATGTCTATCGAACCAAAAGTCGATACGCTTTCCGGAATTTTTATAACCCATGCACATATTGGTCATTATACCGGTTTGATGCAACTTGGACGAGAAGTGATGGGTGCGAAAAATGTTCCCGTTTTCGCAATGCCTAAAATGCGACGATTCCTTTACAGCAATGGACCTTGGCGACAATTAACTGCTTTAAATAACATCAAAATCAATCGGTTGGCCGCTGATTCGACTATTGTTCTTAATGAAAATTTATCCGTTACGCCCTTATTAGTTCCACATCGGGATGAATTTTCAGAAACGGTTGGTTTCCTCATTAAATCGAAAAAAAAATCATTATTATTTATTCCTGATATTAATAAATGGTCAACATGGAATCGTGATATTTTAGAATTAATCAGACAGGTTGATTATGCTTTTTTGGATGCTACATTTTTTAAAAATGGCGAGATTCCAGGACGAGATATGAGTGAAATTCCGCATCCATTTGTGGAAGAAAGCATGGAACTATTTAATCAATTATCTGATGCAGAAAGGTCAAAAGTGTACTTCATACATTTCAACCATACAAATCCGCTATTGGATAGTAATAGTAATGCTTTCACTTCTGTTAATAAAAGTGGTTATTCGATTGGGAAAGAAGGATTCGAAGTTTCGTTATAAGTGTTATATAATATTTGAAAGTTGCAATAATCTGTTAAAATTTATACTTTCAAAATATTTGTAAATTTCGTATATTTTTAATAAATTTGTTGTGGAACTATTTAAATATCAAAAAAGTAATGTTTCTACTACAATTTCATCAAATACATTTACAAAATAATGTATTTGCTTAAATGAGAAAGTGAACAGATATTTACACGAGCAAGGCTAATTAAATAAAATCGATTATTCTAAAAAATTAAAGCTAAAATTATTCAATATGAGAACTGTCATTTTCAAACCATTATTACTGATTCTATTTTTCTTCGCAACAAGCATTATTTCACTGAATGCAATAGATGCTAATGGTGGTGGACAAATAAAAATTGACGTACATACTGGTTTCACAATTGAAGATATCATTCAAGATTTACACAATAATGCAAATATTACAAATGTATCTGTGACAAATACTACTGGAACTGTTTACATCCTAAAATTCAACCCTAAGCAGGTTAATGTTTCAGCACTGATTCAATTCTTAGATGGACATTCAGGAGTAGATATTATTTTACTAGAACTCAAGTAAAAATTCACAAATTCATAAAAAAAGCCGAGTTTCTAAAATTTAGAAGCTCGGCTTTTCTGTTTTATTTAGTAAGATTCAAAAACGATAATTGAACCACATAAGCTATAAAAGAGAATATGATATTTTGACTTTGCCAAAACTACTTTTACATCTTTTATGGTTCAATTCTACCGTAGTAAACTTGCTACGTTAAGTAACAAAATCTATCTTTTAACTAATTTCAAAGTACGCGTTCCCATATCAGTAGAAACCTTAGCAACATAAATACCTTCTGCAAATGCAGTAGCATTTATCATTACACTACGATTATTTGGTGTTAGTAAAAGTAAACGTCTTCCTTGTAAATCAAATAATTCAATCATTGTGATATCCGTATTTTCAGAAGAAACAATCCATTCATTATTAGTTGGATTTGGAAATACATTTAAACCTTCTACTTCCAATTTATTTATAGTATTTACAGGAGTTTCTCCAAATCCTACATTATCAAAATAGTAAGTTTTTGCTCCAGCTGTTGCACCATCAGTTCCAAAATTGAAAAAGATAGAAGCCATGCTATATATCCAACCGTTTTGTAAACCGACGCTTAATTCTGCTGTTCCTGCTGCTTCATTAGCAAAGTCGAAAGTCAAGGTTTCCCAAGCACCTGCAACTGTTGTCATTGCTTCTGTTTCACAAGTTTGTGTTGCATCATTCGCATTTTCTACTTTCAAACGTATAGGAATTCCTGCATCTGGTGACCAAACACTAACTGTCATTTTAGAATCTGTCAATGTAAATGGCATATCCGTTGCAAGTCCAGTCGGTGTACTAATTGTTGTTCCTGCCCAAGTTTCTGCTGTAGCAAGTTTAGTAACTTCCATCACGTTATTACTTGCATTTGTTGGATCTACAACCAATGATGACGCATTATCACCAAAATCAGTCATTGTATAATCTACCGTTGTACTTTCAAAAGTAACAGGCAAATCAATCTGTGTTCCGTTTCCACCAGTTCCACCAGTAGATATTTGTACTACATCATCAAAAAGAAATGTAGAAGTCGCTGAACCGTCACCAGTATTTCCAAAATCAAACATGAATACGATTTCATTGAAATTTGTTGGTGTCCCAGTAAAGTCCCAAGTTAAAGTTTCCCAATCACCTGAAACAGTTGTTAAAGCATCTTTTTCTTCCGAACCTGCACCACTTTCTACTTTCATTTTCACAAGTGTTCCAACAGGAGCAGTCGTGTAAACTTTCATGGTAATCGTATTATTCGTCGTGAAATCAATATTTCCAGCTAAAACAACCTTACTTCCTGACCAAACTTGTCCGCCATTTCTAACAATTTGTGCAACAGTCGCACTGGTGTTAATTCCACTTGATTCTGGATTAGCTAAAACTGTGGCTACTCCACCATCAAAATCCGTAAAATTTGACGTAGTAATTGTAGATTCAAAATCAAATGGTAGTGATTGACCAAAACTGATTGAAACTGTAAACAATAAGATAAGTGTGATAATTTTATTCATAATTTTGAATTATAATGATTAGTAAATAATATTATTTATTTAGTGATACCCTTTTATCTTTATAGGTAAAAAACTAAACTTTGGAACTTTAAGATAAAGCAATATAAAGTTGATTGAAACCTTTGTTTCAGAAAGCATAGACTTATGTAGTAATGATGTAGCTCAATTTTATAAAGATGTAGTGATGTTGTAATATTTTAATATAAATGACTAGATAAATATAACTCCTTTAGCGTTTACGAAAACACATTCAATACTCGTTTATTTTCTACTTTTATACACCTAATTTTATTAGAAAATTAAATTTCCTTAGTTATAACGGGTTCCTGTCATAGCGACATCATAAATAGATTGATGACCAACAACAGTGAAATCTAAGATTTTAGAAATCTTTTGTCTCTCAAAAGAAACATTTTTTAGTTTTTTTTGAGCGCCAAAAATAATCTCTTTTTATCTATCACCA
>CAWVWD010000512.1:0-3693 GCA_963933585.1 uncultured Saprospiraceae bacterium | reverse complement strand
TTGTCTCACCGAAGCGTATCATGCGTATTTCAAGATCGTGATGACGTGATTTGGTTAGGTACTCAGAACGGGTTGAATCGCTTCGATGGTTACCGTTTTAAACATTGGCTGGGTAAGAATCATGGAGTAGATTTAAGATATATATACGGTATTACTCAAGATGACGCAGGTTGGCTATGGATAACAACTGGTTTAGAGAATAAAGACATTATTTTTTTCCATCCCAAAACCGAAGTTTTTCAAACAATTGTAGAAAGGTTTGGGGAGGATTGTATTTTATTAGATATAGACTTCGCGGATAATCATACCGAACACAATTTTGTAACAGATAAGCATGGGACGATTTTTTTTCATAAAATGAGATCAAATAAGGTTACGCTGTGCAGTTATCACTCTTCAACGGGCTTCCTTGAAATAAGAATCCCATCAATATTACAAGATAAAGAATATTGGATTAATCATATTTCTGAGGAAGGTGATTTTTTCATTGAATATGCAGATTCTAATTCGAGTTCGGATAAAGTAAAAACCGTTGTTCTATCTTTATATAAGAACGCTTTAGTATTTATTCGATATGAAAATAAGATAAAAAGATATGCTAATGGGAAGGTAAACTATGAAAATGGTCAGAACTGGAATATAAATAAAGAGAATGCTATCATGAGTGTATATGATGTACGTCAAAATCTAATTATATCTTTAGATAATGATCCTATCAATAATTTTCGTGGGGTATATTTTGACAAAAAAAACAGAGCTTGGGTCTATACAAGCTTCGGCATTCACCTTATTGAACTCAGAAAAAATAAGTTTTCTTTCTTTGAAAATACAGAACATGATGACAATCGGTCACAATCTACTCGTGGAATTATAGCTAATTCGACTGAAATGATGGTCGCTTTCGCTTTTAATAACGTCGGAAAGTATCATTTCAAATTAAAGCAATGGTCGTATATCAAAACAAATTACCATTTAATGTCAATGTATGCTTCAGCAGGTGGACTTTGGATAGGTGGAAGTCAAAATATTAGTCTTTGGAAAAATGAACAGCTTGTAACTTATCCAATGTTCTTCTATGAAGATGATATAGAAATAAGTCAAAATATATGGTGTATTTTTCCATCTAACCTTTCCTCAAAAAAATTATGGTTAGGTGCGGAAATGGGATTATTTCTTTTTGATACCGAAACCAAAAAAAGTCAATTGATTACCAACCCTTTAATGAAAAGCGGATATCGCATCCAAACTATTGTTAGAGATACGCAAAATGAAAATTGGTTGTGGTTGTGCTCTAATAAAGGACTGATTTTATTTGATGAAGCGAAAGAGCAATTCTTAAATATTTATAATATTAATCAATCTAAAAAACAATTCTTACCTACGGATAATATTCAACATTTGCATCAAGATGAAGAAGGGATTTATTGGTTGGCGACAGTCGATGGCGTTATCCGATGGGATCAAGTAAAAAATGAATATCGACAGTTGACCGTTGCCAATGGTTTACCTGATAATGTGGTCTATGCGATGTATCCTGATGATTATGGAAATCTTTGGATGAGCAGTGATTATGGAATTATCCGAATGAATAAAACTACGTTTGCGATTAAGAACTATTTGCTTGATGACGGTATTGGGCAAAAGGAATTTAATCGAGTTTCTCATTTTAGTTATCGAGATGAAAATGGGATGCAACGTTTATTTTTTGGTGGACTGGATGGTGTAACGGCTTTTTATCCTAAAGATTTTCAAACGGATAAACAAGAAATAAAACCAACGCTTGCTATACTCAAATATCAACAATTTGATGGTGGTCAGAAAAGCATAGTTGATCGTACGACAATCCTTATCGCTAATAAAAAAATTATTATTCAACCCAATGATTATATTCATTTGCTTGAAGTCGGCTTGCTTAATTATAATAATGTAGACAATAATCAATATCGGTATCAAATTAAGATAAACGGTAAATTGTCGGATTGGATTACGCAACAAAGCCGCTTTATTCAAGTCGGACAATTGCCGTTTGGTACCCATCAATTAATCATTACAGGGAATACCCTGAATAATATCTCGGCTAAAAATGATTTAACGATAGATATTATTATTCGTCGTCCTTTTTACTTGACCTGGTGGTTTATGCTTATCGTAATGGCAACGATTGCAGGAAGCATTTTTTATTATTTTAATAATAAAAATAGCCGATTAAAAGCTAAACAAATCGAGTTGGAAGGTTTAGTGAAAGAACGTACCGAAAAAATTGAAGCGGATAAAACCATTATCGAGAAACAAGCTACGAAATTAAGAGAAATTGACGGGATTAAATCTCGCTTTTTTGCAAATATTTCCCACGAGTTACGGACTCCGATTACACTTATTCAGGGGCCAATTCAGTTTGTTCTGAATAGCCAAGATTTAACTAATCGTAACTTTACTTTACTTACAAAAGCAAAGCAACATACCGGAAAATTATTAGAGTTAGTCAATGAGATTTTAGACTTGACTAAGCTTGATGCACATAAAATGGTCGTAGATGAAACGACTATTGTTTTTTATACCTTTCTACGATCAATTATCAGTAATTTTGAGTCTATCGCAGATATTCAAGTCACAAATTTATCATTTATATATGACTTGCCTCAATCCTTAAAAATTAAAGCAGATAAAAATAAGTTGGAAAAAATCTTGAATAATCTATTATCTAATGCCTTTAAATTTACGCCTAAAAATGGAAAAATAATCGTCCATATTCAAGCCCTCGGAAATACTATTCAAATGACGGTAAAGGATAACGGCAGAGGCGTTCCGACTCAAGATGTACCGAATATTTTCAATCGTTTTTTTCAATCAAGCGTGAACACCAAAGCCGAAGGCGGTTTAGGAATAGGATTAGCATTATCGATGGAGTTTGTTAAATTACTGGATGGGAAGATGTGGGTAGAAAGTCAAATCGATGAAATCGACACAGGCTCTACTTTTTACGTACAATTTCCTAAAAGAGAAGTAACTACAATGATCACGACGGAGGCGCACGAAGTTATTAATCAGGAGAATGATTTAATGATGATACCTATTTTAATAAATGAGAACAGACTAAATAACCCAGTATTAGAAACAATCTTAATCGTAGAAGATAATCATGATTTGAGAGAATATCTCACTTACATCTTATCACCATTTTATAATATCATCACTGCAGAAAATGGGCAAGAAGCACTTGAAGCACTGTTAATTGCTAATCACCAAGGTTATGGGATTGGCTGTCAACTGATTTTAAGTGATGTAATGATGCCGATAATGGATGGTTTTGAATTCTTGGAAAGGGTGAAAGCCAATGAGCAGTGGCAAGGTTTACCCTTTATTATGCTAACCGCTCGTGCCGAAATGGAAACTCGATTAAATGCTTTGCGCATCGGTGTAGATGATTACTTACTCAAACCTTTTGATGAAGAGGAATTATTAGTAAAAGTGCAAAATCTATTAGTAAATCAGAGAGAGAGGATAGCGGCTGCACGAACAATTTCTGAAGATACTACAGAGACGTCCAAAGAGGTCATTGTTTTGAAAACTAATCAGGAATGGTTGGTGGCATTGGAACAGTTAATTTTTGAAGAAATGAATAATCCTATCTTCTCGGTAGATTTTTTAGCCGAAATTTTATCCATGACCCGCAAAACATTACATAACAAAATC
>CAWVWD010000511.1:0-3704 GCA_963933585.1 uncultured Saprospiraceae bacterium | reverse complement strand
CATCCATTAATGGATTATCTTGGTTTGGAGTAGAACATACTTCTACTTTTCCATCTGCGTGAACACAAAGCCATGCCCAACCTGAACCAAAACGGGTTCCAGCTGCAGTTGCGAAAGCTGCTTTGAAATCAGCGAAAGAACCGTAAGCTGCGTTGATAGCATCTGCTAACTCGCCTGTAGGTTCACCGCCACCGTTTGGTGACATTACTGACCAGAATAAACTGTGATTATAAAAACCACCACCATTATTACGAACGCCACCGCCGTGAGCAGAAACACCAGCTAAAATAGCTTCAACAGATTGACCTTCAAGGTCAGTTCCTTTAATTGCAGCGTTTAATTTTGCAGTATAACCAGCGTGATGTTTTCCGTGATGGATTTCCATTGTGCGTGCATCGATGTGCGGCTCAAGAGCATCGTAAGCGTAAGGTAATGCAGGTAATTCAAATGCCATTTTCTTTATTTTTTAATTATTAAAATGATTTTTCGGTATAAACCGCTAATGCGATTTCCTACAAAGATAACACCCATAATGTTAAGATGTTTTAAAATCTTATTTAAAATTTATCTCCGTACTTTAAGCGGTAGAATTTTAGGGGTTTATAGATATAATGATAAACTTTTAAAACCTTTAACTCACTGAAGCCCCGGAATATAAATGCCAAATCGAAGTGAAGACGTGACGGGATTTTCAAACCGTTTGCTGACCGCAATTCGATTATCGATACTTACCAAAAAAATATATGGACATTCTTCTTTGATAATTTCGGCAATTTCTTGATAGGCTTTCTTTCGCTTTCTAAATGATGGTTCAATCATCGAATTTTCCAATAATTCATCCACTTGATTGTTTTGAAAGCCGCAATAGTTCTGACCGCTGTCGTAAGCTGACGAATGAAATAATCCTATCATATCAGATTCTATAACCGGTTTTTGCCATAAGCCGAAATAGGAATCGAAGTTTTTATTTTTTAAATTATCCAAAAAAACTAAATAGTCAAGCGGTTCTAATACGACTTCAATCCCTACTTTTTTGCAATTTTCTTTAAAAAATTGAAAATCGACTTCGCTTATCGTCGCAATAGAAGGATATATAATCGAAATTTTAAATTCTCGCAATTCGCCATTTATTGCATTATCTAAAAGTTCGTTATTATTGCGGTCTTCCCAACCGGCTTCTCGAAGTAATTGTTTTGCTTTTTTTAAATTAAAATCGTAAGTAGAAATAGATTTTTCAATTACTTTCGTTGAAAAAGGATGCACTGCCGCTTGTCCTAAACCATAAAAAGTCGTATCAATATATGTTTGCCTATCCATTAAATACGCCAGTGCTTGTCGGACTTTTTCGTTATTTAATATCGGGTGATTCATATTCAACCCGATATAAGAATAAATTCGTTGCGGTTCTGTCAGTAAATGAAACTGTTTGTTAATCGCTTCACTTTTTTGATAATCTTGCGTAAATTTTCTGGGTGAAATTCGAGTCATTACATCCAACGCTCCACTTTCTAATGCCGCTTCTGCCTTATTTATATCAAGAATTATTTTAAAAGTAATTGTTTTGGGATAAGCTTTAAATAACAAAGATTTCATTTTGGTTTTATCGCACCACCAATCTTTTTTCCTTTCAAAAACAATTTCTTTTTCCGTTTCAATTTTTAATTCATAAGCACCCGAGCCATTGATATAACCCAAACTTTTTTCAACTTTGGTGTAATTTTTTTCAAAATCAATTAAAGTTTCAATTTTATTTTTTTGGTTTCTAATTTCTTGAACCGAATACGCATCTAAAACGGCTTCTTTATCATAAAATGCTTTTGGATAAATCGTCAAACCTTGCAAATTCAATTCATTCGTCATTTGAAAGCTATTAAAAAGGAGTGTAAATTTTTTTATATCATTTTCATCAATTTCTATAGCTTTAAAAGTATCAAAATGAACAGTTTTTGCAGGTGTCGCACAACAGAACAATAATTTCAAAGAAAAGGCGACGTCTTCCGCCGTAATCGGTCTTTTATTATCCCATTTTGCTTCGCTTCGGAGTGTGAATTTTAGACGATGCTCGCCATTTTTTGTGATATCACTTTCGGGTAATCTTTCGATTAATAAAGGGATAACTTGCTCACTTTTAGGGTCAAAATCAACTAAAGGCTGAAATAGATATTGTGCTAAATTTATCGTATTTGAACCTACTGCACGGACGGAAAATAAGTGCGTAAAGAGTGGTGAATTTAACCAAACCGTCACTTCTTTTTTCGTTTTTTTAGTTTGAAAAGCGGCTAAACAAAAGGTAATAAAACAGAGGATAATTATTTTTTTCATAATTATAGGTTTTATGCATTTTACGGATATATGTGAAAATTGTTTTATATGTTTTCTAATTGTTTCATAGATTTCTTGTATTTATATTATTTTTTTTGCAAAAAAAATCCGGTACGAATTTCAAAACCTATTATTAGTCGCCTATTTGATCTATATTTCTAATATCGTTTTTGGTATATTACAGATTCTACAAAACCTATTTTTATTGAAAATCCTATTTTTAGAGTCGTAAAACAAATGCCTTTCGTTAAAAACAATTGTGAAGGAACTTATGCCGAAAAACAACAATGTGGACAAAAGGCATTGCTTATGTTTATTTATAAAAATATTAAAGTTCCGATAATTGCTCGGGAAAATGGCATTGAAGGAAAAACGGTTATTCGTTTTATTATCGAAAAAGACGGCTCTATTTCTAATATTGAATTGATACGAAACCCAGGTGTAGGTGTAGGCGAAAAAGTCATTCGTGTTATCAAAAAAATGCCTCCGAATTCTTGGGAAGCAGGAAAACATAAAGACGAATTGGTTCGAGTTTAGATTTTATTACCAATTAATATTCATTTAGAATAATAAAGTATTTATTAATTTACAATTATATATTTTTATGAAAAACCTATTATTAATCGCCTGTTTGGTTGCGATAACAAATGTTACGTTTGGACAAACGCCTGATACAACCATTCATGCAGTTGTTGACCAAATGCCTTTATTTCCTTGTGATAATGAAATAGAAGACTTTAAGGAACGTAAAATGTGCTCACAGAAAAAGATGTTGGAATTTATTTATACTCAAATTAATTATCCAAAAGAAGCACGAGAAAAATTAATAGAAGGAACGGTTGTCGTCCGATTCATTGTTGAAAAAGATGGTTCGGTTTCTAATATTAAAACGTTACGACCAATCGGCGGCGGTTGTGAAGAAGAAGTAATAAGGATTGTTCAATCTATGCCGAAATGGGAAGCCGGAATTAATAAAGATAAAAAAGTTCGGGTTCAGTTTAATTTGCCTGTGAAGTTTAAAGTGGACAAAAATGAATCTAAGAAAAAAGCGATAACGGATAGAGTGTTTGGTACGATAGATACAATGCCACGTTTTCCAAATACGTGTACTGGAAGTAATCTTGAAAAACGAGAATGCGAAAAACATTTAATCGAGAAGTTTATTAGTGATAATGTTCAATATAAAGTTACGACTGACGAAGCTGTACGTTTGCACTGTGTTATTGAAAAAGATGGTTCGGTTACAAATATTAAATTTGAGGATTCTACCAATATTCAATTAAACAATGAAATAAAGCGAATGTTCGAGTTAATGCCTAAATGGCAAGCAGGTGTAAATGAAGGAAAGATTATTAAAACGCCATTGTATATACCGATTTCAA
>CAWVWD010000510.1:0-3720 GCA_963933585.1 uncultured Saprospiraceae bacterium | reverse complement strand
ATGCCTTTTAGATAATTGTCGAGTGTAAGCGAGTGAACCACCGATTTGTGTGGTCTGCATTTCTGCATCACCGGCTTTATCATAATTCAAGATGATTCCGCCTCCTAAAATATTATTTCCCAATCTGCCGTCATTAAATAACTTTTGGTCGTAAGCCATCGATAAGGTTGTGTACGGAACAGGAACAGAAAACCATTGACTTCGAAAATTTGCGATGAACCGCATATCTTGAGGATAAACAGCCGTCAATGCTGGATTGATATTTAAGGGTGAATTATAAAATTGCGAAAAGTGCAAATCCTGTGTTTTGCCAATAGTTGCTATTGAAATCAAAAATAATATGACGTAAATTTTTTGCATAGTTAGTTCGGTAAAATTCAAACCTGACTGGTCTCAAAGATCTGTCAGGTTTTTTATAATCACTTAAAGATAATCACTCGATGATTTAATGTGCAAGATTCACAAATTAAAATCCCATTTTGTTTAATATCGTAGTTCGTAACTAAATATTGATAACATTCGGTTGTTTTCCTATTGTACTGAAAAGTCAGTATACCCATTGGATAGTTGGTAGTTTAAATATGAAAAGTATCGGTTAGTTTATAGAAATAAATATTTGAACTATATGTATTATTTAGATAAAAACTAAAGTAATTCTCATTTTCAAAAACGCTTCAGTCATACATAATCAAAGAATTATTTTTTGCTGTAAAAAGTCTAAATCCACTTTAAAAATAGGTCGAATTATCACCCAAGAAAAGATGTTCGCTGATATTTACAACTCCTATTTTCACATTAAACCCTACTTATGAGGAGCTGTCGTGCCAATCATTTTATTCATAAAATAAAAAAGAGGACATCCTAAATAAGTATAATAATCAGAGTTTATAGATAAATATGTCCCATACTTAAATGAGTTTTAACGCTCCTAAAAGATATAACAATACCATATCTGGTGTCAATTCCAAATATGGTATTGTTTGACTAATTTTATACTTTTCAGAATTAATGATTTTCATTTATTTATTTATTTTTTAACCACTGATCATCAGACAATTATACGTTAACATGTACGTTTTTGGATGTCACTAAAAGCAAAAAAAAATCCATTGGCACTTTCTCTGTTTATATATTAAGGGTGTGTAACTTTAAATACAAGTAAAATCTAAACCAAAATAGTCTGTCATAATTTTTCACTTATTAATACAACGTCACTTATATATTGTGAAATTTATATATTGTATAATTTAAATGAAATTCAAAATTGAGAAAAAAAATAGCGGATTTACTTGTGAAAAATGTGTAAATATTAAAAATATGAAAACTTGGTTTTACCTTCTATTGACCTTACTAGTTAGCAATACTGCTTTCTCTCAAACGTGTACATCCGGAGATTGTCAAAACGGATACGGTATTCAAAAGTATACAAATGGTGAAGAATACTTAGGCGAATTTAAAGATAATATAAGAGATGGTCAAGGTGTGACCCTTTACCCGAATGGTGAAAAGTATGTTGGAAGTTGGAAAAAAGATAAGCGAGATGGCGAGGGACGAATTTATAAAAATAATAGATTGATAAAGTCTGGAATTTGGAAAAGTAATAGATTACCAACGTTATCTTATCTTCAAAATGGCTGTTTGACGGGAAATTGTATGAGTGGTTTTGGTATCTTTTTATATCAGGACGGTCGTAAAGTTTACGGCATTTTTGAGCATGGCGAGATTAAAGATTATACGGTTTGTTATTATCCTGACGGCAGTAAATATATTGGTAATTGGAAAAATCAAGGGCGATATAATCTTGGAACCTATTACAGTGCAGATGGAAGTATTCAAAAAGGAGTTTGGACGAATGATAAATTAGTAAAAGAGACAAATGAGACAAGGGATAAAGGTTGTATCGTTGGAAATTGTGTGAATGGAAAAGGTGGCTATAAATTTTCAAATTATAGTTACTATCATGGTTATTTTTTTGGGGAAAAAGCGGATGGTTTAGGTGTTTGTATTTATCCTGACGGCGATGCTTATCTTGGAGAATGGTCAAACCATAAATTTGAAGGTCAAGGAACAATGTATTATAATGACGGAACAATTCTTAACGGAATTTGGAAAAATGGCTTGTTTCAAAAAGTGATTGAAAAAGAAATTCCTACAAGAAGTTTGGGTTATGAGTTTATAGATAAACCAACATATGGTAAAGTTTGGGTTTTATTAATTGGTGTTTCAGACTACATTAATTTACCAGATTTAAAATATACGGACAATGATGCCTTTCGTTTACATTCTTTTTTCAAAAGTCCGACTGGAGGTGCAATTCCGAATGAACAAATGACGATTCTGATTGATGAGCAAGCAACTCAAAATAATATTTTGAAGCATTTACAATTGATATCAAGAAAGGCAGGAAAAAATGATTTAGTTTTATTTTACTTTTCTGGTCATGGTTTTAGAGGTTCTTTCGCTCCGCATGATTACAAAGAGAATAGTGAAATTTTGGTAAAACACAATGAAGTAATTGAAATATTAAAAATGAGTAAAGCGAAGTCAAAAGTAGTAATTGCAGATGCTTGTCACTCTGGAAGTATGGATACCAAAAGTGGGAATTATGAATCACTTCTAGATATTTATTATAATGCTTTTAGAAAAAGTATGGGTGGAACTGTTCTGCTATTATCTTCAAGAGCAAATGAAGTTTCAATGGAAAGTACCGGATTATGCCAAGGATTATATAGCCATTTTTTATTGGAAGGATTGAATGGTAAAGCAAATAAAAATGGTGATAAAATTATTACGGTAAGTGAGTTACATCAGTATATTTATAAAAAAGTTCGTTCTGCAACTTCCTATTCACAGACGCCAGTTATTCATGGTGATTTTGATGTCAATATGCCGATGAGCGTGGCAAATTAAGTATCGTAAAGCCTATGAGGTTTTCAAAAACCTCATAGGTTTAATCGTCAATACGTACAATGATTTTTTAATTAAAATCTACCGTATCAACGCTACATTTCCTTTCTTAAATTGCTTGAATCCATTGAAACATTCGATTTCCAAATAATATCCAAAAACATCCGGTTCTAAAGGCATCCCATTGAAAGTTCCATCCCAACCTTGATTCAAATTATTAGTTTCAAAAACCTTCTGTCCCCAACGATTATAAACTGCTAAATACACTTCTGTAATCGAATTCGCTCGAACGAAAAACTCGTCGTTATTACCATCATTATTCGGTGTAAACGCATTTGGAATAAAAATATACGGCAATTCACATTCAAACTGTCGAATCAAAATCGAAATCGTATCAATATTTTTACAACCATTTTCATCTTCTACAATCAAATAATAAACTGTCGGAACATAAGGTGTCGCAACTGGATTATGAATTCCGTTCGTACTCAAACTCGAATCGACCAACCAGTCGTATAAATAATTACCATCAAAAGTAGCCGTCAACTGAATCGGTTCACCGGGAAAGGTAGAATCAGAACTGGATTGAATATTTAACATTGGAAAAATATTCGATATCGGAACGGTTACGGTATCAATCGTTGTACAATTATATTGATTCGTGGCAGCGACCCAAAAATCTGTGGTTTGAATCGGTGCGACAATTGGATTATTTGTATTTTGACCAAAGACGATTTCATTATCAGGAAACCATTGATACGATAAATTGTCTGCAGAATCTAAATTAAAAACATCCAAAAACATCTCTCCACC
>CAWVWD010000509.1:0-3721 GCA_963933585.1 uncultured Saprospiraceae bacterium | reverse complement strand
TATATATTTTATTATAGTAAGCAGTAGTAGGTATATTCCCAGTCGTTTCGTGGGGTAAATCAATCCCTAATTTATGTCCCATTCCGAAAGATTTCAAGTGCATACCCAAGGTATCCAAACCTTTATCCGCATTAGAGAAACCATTCTTATCAATCGTTTCTCTAAATATTTGACAGAAATAAGCATTGCAGGAATGTTGGATTCCTCTCGAAACTGAACTCACAGGCGCGTGACCATGACAACCAACTCGTAATCCTCGATACACATAAGCACCGCCACAACCGACACCACGATTAGGTGTAATCACACTCTCCTGTAAGGCAACCAAAGCCATAATAGGCTTATAAATAGAACCCGGAGGATATTGAGCCGAAATTGCACGATTGAATAAAGGTTCTGTCTTATTATTCAATAAATCCATGTAAGCATTTCCTCGATTTCTATTTATTGTCAATAAATTTGGATCATAAGTTGGTGTAGAGACCAATGCCAAAACTTCACCCGTAGAAGGTTCGATTGCTACAATACTTCCACGTTTATTTCCCATTAGTAACTCGCCATATTTCTGCAAATCTAAATCTAATGAACTTACTAAATCCAAACCGGATAATGCCATTGTATCTTGCTCCCCATTTCGATAACTTCCTATTGTAATTCCTAATTTATCTTTTAGAATATATTTTACACCTCGTTGTCCTCGAAGATATTCTTCATAGGATAATTCAATGCCACTAACGCCGATATAATCTCCGGATTTGTAATATTGCGTTTTATCCTTATCAATTTGTTTCTGACTGACTTCACCAATATATCCTAAAACATGTGCGCCAATAGGATAAGAATACCCTCGAACATTCCTTAATTGTACATAAAAACCAGGAAACTCATACAGACTTTCTTGAAACTGAGCATACGTTTCGGGTGATAATGTTCTTAGAAAAACAAACGGCTTGTATTTTCGATAACGATTACTTCGCCAGTTCTTTTCCATATTCTTTACAAACTGCTGCTCATTGATATTCAATAATTCGCACAATTTGGTAGTATCAATATTTGCTTTAGCGACTTCATTATAAGTTACCCAAATGTCATAAATTGCATTATTATTCACCAATAATTTCCCATTTCTGTCTGTAATCGTACCTCGTGAAGCATAAACTGTTTCCTTCTTTATACCTCCATCTCTTGTTTCCAATATCTGAATTTGAAAACACTTTAATAGAAGTATGACGGCTACAGAAATAAAAATTCCTTGAATAATATACCGACGATTTTTATAATTATCCTGCTGCATAGTTTTCTTCTATTCTGATCACAGTGAACAGGCGACCTTGAGTCATATGCTCACTTTCTAAAGCTAAAACGATTAAACTGACGCCTTAAACTAAATTTAATATATTGCGACAATGAAAATTGGTAACTAAAAAAAATTACTAATACTCTAATTCTTAGGATTAAATAAGTAAGCATATATCGCCACTAAAACCATTGATAAGACGAAACTTAAAATGGTTTTTAACAATACCATTCCAAAACCTGCAAATGAAAAAACTTCTAACAGAAAAATTAGAAACAAGTGAAGGAATAATAATATTCCAATATATTGAAAGAACCAAGCGGCTCCAAAATTTCGTTTTGTTGGTGCTTGATTATTTTCATAACTACCTCTCGGCTCGATTACGCTCAAAACACCTGAACGAATATAAGCGATGAATACACAAGTCGCAGCATGAATCCCGCTTGTATCATAGAACATATCTACCGCTAATCCGAGGAAAAACGCAATCACCAATAATAGATTTTTTTGAATCTTAATAGGTAACAATAAAAGTGCTAAAGGATAGATATAAAGATTCACATAGTTCGTATTGATATCGACATTAATCAAAATCAACACTTGCACTAAGAATAAACCCAAGAACCGTAAAACATTTATAACAATTACATCACTCATCGGCTGTGTTTGCCTCTTTTTCCAAGGCTTCTTTTTCTTCTTTCAATAAATTATTAACCACAAAAACATGACTCAAGTTACTCATATATGAGCTCAATTTTACTTTCACTTCATAAAAGTTACTTCCTTTTATTACCGCTGCATCTTCAACTACTCCAATCATAATTCCTTCTGGAAACTTTGACGAGTAACCACTCGTAATTATAGTATCTCCCAGCTCAATAGCTGCATGCTTTGGAATCGCATCCAAGAACATATATTGAGGATCATTATCTTTCCAGACCAAAGAACCAAAGTACTCACTTTCCTTTAACTTCGCACTTACACGAGTATTATGATGTAAAATCGACATGACAACTGCATAGTTCCTAGATGTTTTTTGAACCACACCAACAATTCCATTACTTGTGATGACACCGGTATTATTAGTAATACCCTGACTTCTCCCACGATTTAAAGTAAGGTAATTATTATATCTATTAATAGAATTATTAACGACTTTGGCAGGAATATATTCGTATTGTTGTTGGAAGAAAGAATCTTGAACTTCGATAGTATCTACCTCAGTATCAAAGTAAGCATTGGGTAATTGTTCTAATAATCGTTTATTATCATTAGCTAACTCTTTATTCACATCGCCTAGGTTCCAGAATCCAACGACTTTGTCATAACGTTCGAAGAATGAACCGGTTACACTATTGGCAGAGCTTACATATACCTGATTTTGCTTTTCATTATTATTGACAATCATATAAAAACTAATGATTTCTAAAATAATGAAAAGGAAAAAGGCATTATACTTTATGAAAAATAAGAGTAAGTTCCGCATATTTTTGGGTGAACTTTCGGTTGTAAAAGTTTATTTTAAGTAAGTAGTTGGTAGTATATTAGTCTGTAATTGAAGGATGTAACGTACGAAAATTACAGAAATTATCAACTACCAACTTCAAACTATGTCTTAAACACTTCTACGATCAATCAAGAAGGTAAATTTATCAGTATTTTTTAATGCAATTCCTGTTCCTCTCACAACAGCACGAAGAGGATCATCCGCTACATGAACCGGTAATTTCGTTTTCTGGTGCAAACGTTTGTCTAAACCACGAATTAAAGCGCCTCCACCTGTTAAGTACAAACCTCGCTTGTAAATATCGGCAGCTAACTCTGGCGGTGTATTTTCTAATGCTTTAAGTACAGACTCTTCTATTTTAGAAATAGATTTATCCAGACAACCAGCGATTTCAGAATAATTAACTGTAATTTCTTTTGGAATTCCAGTCATCAAATCACGACCATTTACAGAGAAATCTTCCGGTGGATTTTCCAATTCTTTCAGTGCAGAACCAACATGGATTTTAATTTGCTCAGATGTTCTTTCACCGATTAAGATATTATGCTGACGTTTCATGTAATTCATAATATCATTTGTGAATTCATCTCCCGCAATTCGGATAGACTCATCCCAAACGATACCTGAAAGTGCAATTACAGCAATTTCCGTAGTTCCTCCTCCAATATCAATAATCATATTACCAATTGGCTCTTCTACATCCAAACCAATACCTAAAGCCGCAGCCATCGGTTCATATATTAAGTACGTTTCTTTAGAGTCTACATGATCGGCAGAGTCAAAAACAGCCCTTTTTTCTACTTCCGTAATTCCTGAAGGAATACAAATAACCATTTTCATTTGGTTCAAAAAATGACGACGAATTCCCGACATATTAATCAAGCCTTCAATCATGCTTTCAGCCGCTTGAAAGTCAG
>CAWVWD010000508.1:0-3722 GCA_963933585.1 uncultured Saprospiraceae bacterium | reverse complement strand
CTAAAGGGTTAATTTTAGACTTAATCTTAGCATTTCTAAAAATACTTTGAATACTAGTTGAACTATATTGTCCACCATATTGCCCTTCAAATAACCAATATTTGGGGTGATATTCTTTATAATACTTTCTAAGCACTTCAAGTAACTTGACAGACAGTAAGGTTACTCTATCTTTTCCACCTTTAGCATTCTTAATAAAAATATAGTTTTGGTCGCTTTTAATATCGTAGATTGTCAAATTTATAACCTCGCTTATACGCAACCCGCCAGAATACATCACCATTAAAATAGCCAAATGTTTTCTATTTTGTACGGCTTTGAATAAGCGAATAACCTCATCTTCACTCATTACTTTTGGAAGCGTTTTATCTCTTTTTGGGTGTTTTAAATAGTAAGTTTTGCGATCTTGATGTAAAACCTTTTCATAATAGTATTTTATGGCGTTAATTACTTGATTTTGAGTACCTTTCGCATATTTTTTGACCGTTACAATATGAAGCATATATTTCATAATTTGTGCGTCTATAATGTCGTTTGGATTGATGTCATTATAATAATTTAAGAAAGTACGAAAGTGTGTTTTATACGTTTTGATAGTAGAAGGACTATACCTATTAATTAAAAGATGTTCTTCTAACTTTATAACTTCTTGATGAAATTTGGGCAGCGTAATTTGTAATTGTTTCCGTTGTTTTTTATTATAATTTGTAGCTTTAATAATAGGCGGAATATATCGGTCAGGAATATTCGTATCCAATTTAAAATTGTAATGAATAACATGCTTCAACATACCATGAAGATGTCGAACGGTATCTTTACAATATGGGACTGACCACAGTTTTAATTCCTTGTGCCATTGCCTTCCGGCAACTTGTTTTACTCGATTTCGCCATTCTTCTTGTTCTCTTGGTATTTTGAGAAATAAGCGAGTAGAATTTATTGATAATTTACAAACGAGTAGTTGTTGAGTCCCCTCTGTATGTTTTATTGAGTTTGTCATAAAACTATTGATTGTTTTATTGACAAAATACTTGTATATTATCATATAAACAATTGATTAATAGATTTTTAATTAAATTAGCTGTTGTAAATCGTTTGTCATCCGATTAAAATCGCTTACAAACGTTTGTAAGCGATTTCTATAACTTATACAATCTTATGAATATTAAATTAATATGCAAAAATTGTCAAAAAGATTTTTTTGGACGTTCCGATAAGAAATTTTGTTCTACAACCTGTAAGAATAGATACAATTATCAATTGCGGAAAGAAACAAGAGATATTACAAAAATAATTGACGGGATTTTGCACCGAAATAGGATAATACTTTTTACGCTCATGAAAAACGAAAAAAATAAAAAGATAAAAATTGATCGTTTAATTTTAGAAAAAATGAATTTTAATTTCAACTACTTTACAGGAATATATCGAAACTCACAAAACAAACTATACCATTACGTTTATGATTTTGCATGGATGGAATTTTCTACGCAGGAAATATTGATTGTTAAACAATTAAAAACGTAATATGCGATTTATTTGTTGACAAAGTAGTTTCGTATTACTTTATAATCTCTAAAATTTTCAATTCTACCCGTTGATTTTTCCGTCTGCCATCCGTCGTTTTATTTGTTGTAACAGGTTTATTTTTCCCGTAACCTTTGGTCTGAACTTGACGGGGAGGAATACCCTTTTGAATTAAAAACACAGCGACTGCATCCGCCCGATTTTGAGATAATTCATCGGCAAAACTATCATCACATAAACCGTTTGTATGTCCACTAATTTCTATGACCAAATTCGGATTCGCTTTTAAGAAATTCATTAAGTGAATGAGTTCTGTATTTGAGCTGGCCTTAAGCGTTGCCTTATTGGCATCGAATAAGATATTTTGAAGCGGAATAATCACATCTTTCTCCAATGGAATTAATAAAATATCACCCTCAATTTCTTTATAAACAGTTTCTTCACTTTCATGCTCACTTTTACTTTCACTCCCATCCAGTTCTTCTATTTGTGTTTCATTCTCTGGGAAATAAGCGAAACCTTTAATATTTGGTAATTTATCTTTTGGAATAATTAATTGATACGTTTTGTCATCAATAAATTCTTTCGTCAACGTATTTAATAAACGACCGGTAATTAAGGTAACTGGTTCCGGTTGTGCTTCTTTTGGTAATTCGATTCGATATAAATCTGATTGTCCTCGACCTCGAAAATCGGAAGAAAAATAAGCGTAAGTTCCCGAAGCGGGTACGGAATAATTAAAATCATTTCCCGGTGTATTCAAGTAAGAACCAAGGTTTTGTGGTTCTGACCAATTCTCCCAACTTTCATCCAAACGCTTCGCCATGAAAATATCCAAACCGCCATAACCGTAATGTCCCGAACTTGCAAAGTAAATTGTTTTGTAATCTGCTGCCAAGAAAACACTACTTTCCATTCCGATAGAATTCACGGTTTTTCCCAAATTTTTTGGTTCGGACCATTCCTTTTCGTGTACGCGAAACGAAACATATAAATCCATATCGCCAACCGCATCTTCTCGCTCAATCGCCATCATCAAAATACGACCGTCTGGACTGACATGATAATTTACAAATGTACTCAAATTATACATTTCTTCAATCTTCATAGCCTCAGGGTTTTCCCAAATATTACCAAGTAATTTTGCGAAAGCAATACCATCTTTTGACCAACGTTTGTATGCATTCTGGACATAAATTAAATCGCCACCTTGACCGACCGCAACTACAAAGTTATGACGTTCATTATTCAATGGAGAATCAATATTTTTTGCCTTTCCCCAAGTATTGTCTGCTTGTAATTTGGAATACCAAATATCATCATTTTTAGCGTCGCCAATATTATCCTCGTGTGCTTTTCGAGTGAAGTAAAGCGTCTTGCCGTCAGGTGAAATAATCGGTAAACGTTCGTCCGAATCTGAGTTTACCAAATTCCCTAGATCTTCGGGGAATGGTACAATTGAACTATAATTTATATCATTCACTTTCAATCGAATTTTTTCTCGACTATCCGAAATTGCAATCGCATCAATTTGATTAATACCAGGAACGACTTTCGTATTTAATACTAATTTTAAGCTAACCGCTCTGTATAGTGTTTTATCAATTTTTCGAGCAAAAAATCGAGACTGTGCATAAATCGGGCGAGAACGAACCGCCTGAAAAACTAAGTATTCGTTACCTTCGACATCATAAAGGAAAACTTGATCAATCGCACCAGGGTTTACACTTTCCACAATCACAAATTGTTCAACATAGATTGCCTCGTCAAAAGTAACATGAATGAATTCTACTTCGTCATTATTTTCGGTTTTGGTCGCCCAAGAAAATGGACTATCCATATAGCCATCCATAGAATTAGGAACACCTAAAACTTGTTTGGCTGCATAAAATTGTTCACTTTGTTGTGAAGAATACGAAACAATTTTGGATGCCCACTGGATATTATTACTAAGTGCAAAAAAATGAGATAAGCAAAATAAGAATATAAAACGTTGTTTCATAGTTCGGTTATTTAGAAGGCAAAGTAGCACTAAGCGCTAGTGTAGTGAATTAGTTATTAAATATAACGTAAAGGAGGATTAAAAGGTGTGGTATAAAAGGGAAACAAGGGCAAACGCATCAAAATAATGATTTCGATATTGCGTTTTTTTTGGATTGGCATTTTTGATTTTAGGCTGAAAGTATTGGAAAAGC
>CAWVWD010000507.1:0-3726 GCA_963933585.1 uncultured Saprospiraceae bacterium | reverse complement strand
AATTGTTAAAGTCATAATATTCAAGCCCTTTTTTAACTTTAATTAATCCCCTCTTTTCCCATCCAAAAGTTCCATAATCTCTTCTGCTTCTCTCGGATAATTCACATTTTTTAATACACTTGCACGTTTTGGATGTACTAATTCAATCTCCGAATTAATCAAAACTTTACGAGGACAAGCATAACCTTGTGCTAAAAATTGTAACAAAATCGAATAGCTTTGAGGCTGCCAAATCGCAATTAGCGGCTCTGGAAAATTTGTTTCCGCACTGTAAAAACTGGTCGCAATTTTTGAATGATTTTGCCTTTCAACCAATTCTTCAATCGCTGCTTTATCCAATAATGGTAAATCACAAGCAACGACCAACCAGGCTGCATCAGGATTTTGCCGAAAGGCAGATAAAATACCGCCAAAAGGGCCTAAACCGTCAAAAGTATCTGAAATTGTATCAAATTTTTTTAATTCAGCAGTTTGTTCTTTTCGACAAGAAAGATACGTTTCCTCACAAATTCCGGACAACAAATCATATAAATATTCTCGTTGCGGTTTTCCGTGATAATCAATCAAACCCTTATCACGTCCCATTCGTTGACTTTTTCCGCCTGCCAAAACCAAACCATAAAGTGGCGCTATATTTTCAATTAAATCTGTTTTAATAAAACGACTTAAACCTTCGATATTGTCAATTTGAACGGTCGGAATTGCTTGCCAATTCGGTAGATGTGCCTTCAAAAAAGGATAGATTTCTGTTTGTCCTTCGGTGAATACAAACAGACCAACATCCGTCAATCTATCCAATTTTTTCTGTAAAGATTTCTCCTTTCGAGCATCAATCACGACAATTTGTTTCTTCGCTTGAAAATGGTTTCCATTCACTAAAATGCCATCCTGTGCATTAAAATATTGACGAAACTGAAACTTCGATAATTTTCGCTCTTCATCAAACCGATGAAATGTAATTTTATCGGTATATTCCAAGGTCGCACCATGAGCCATCGCACTATTTTCATCTCGTCCATTTTCACCTTCCACATCCGCAGATTTATGGTCAGCGTCCACGTAAGCCAAACGATATTCTGCTTGCAAATGCTTAATAATTTGAAAAGTCATCGTTTTAATATCGCTACAAACCGTTCCTATAATTGCCCATTCATTGCGACCAAATTCACCCAAATTTGGACGTTTTAATTTTGTATGTTTCTTGTGTTTCATTTGTTTTTAATTCTTAAATGTTCCGAAATGCCAAAGTATTCCCGAAAGATCATGTACAAAAAATCGCTTCCCCAAACCTCGTTTCTAATTTCCTAAATTCGCATCATTTGATATTTTTCAACTAAATTATGGGCGAATAATTCCTTCCGAAAGTCGTCTAAATCATCAATTTCCAAAAAAATAATCGAATTATCAACCCAATCCTTAAAATAAGTATTTTGTAAATAAAAAGCTACGTTTTCATTCACTTTGAAATCACTCATCCGATTATCCAAAATAAATTTCTTGATAAAATATCCTTGATAATTCAACGTTTTTTGCACCAACGAAGGCTCTAATTGATTTTGTTTTTATCGTATTTTTATTAAAAAACAATCTTGTCAAATCTCGTAAATATTGTCAAAAGAATCACCGATATCCAATAAATCTATAAACTTCTCCCTTCAAAAATACTGTTTTCTCCGCAGGCAATTCCAAAAAACCATCAGCATCTACCAAGTTCGCCAAATCGCCAGAACCTCGACCTGCCAAAGGCGTTGCCGTAATCATTCCGCTTGGCAAATAACTCAATTTTGCTTGTAAAAAATATTGCAAATTCGCCTTGAAAGTAAAATCTTCTGCCAATGCAACGTATTGATAACGAAACGGTTCTAAATTCATCGAAGCCCGAAGCCACGGTAAAAAATACCGATTCGTACACATAAACGATGACGCGGGATTTCCGGGTAACGCAAAGACGACTTTGTTCTCCGCATTCTTCCCAAACCAAAACGGTTTCCCTGGTTTCTGTCGAACTCGATGGAATAATTTTTCCACATTCAACCGTTCCAACGCTTCCGGAACGTAATCAAATTTGCCTTTGGAAACGCCACCCGACATTATTAAAACGTCGTACTTTTTTAATAAAATACCCAGTCGCTCAAACGTTTTTTCTTGATCATCTACAATGTGATGCAAATCCGTTTCAATGCCATTCTGCTTTAACAAAGCGGCAATTGTAAATACATTTGAAGTCCGAATTTGATGCGATTTTGGTGTTTCATCGACACTTATCAATTCATCGCCAGTCGAAATAATCGCCACTTTTGGCATTTTCGTCACTTCCAAAATTGACTTTCCAACCGTTGCTGCCACGCCAATTTCAGCCGAAGAAATTAGCTTTCCTTTTTGTACTAATAAATCACCAGCAGTTCTATCTGTTCCTTGTTTATGAACGTTTTGTCCATTTTTAATTGTATCAACTTGAACCGTCGCCACGCCATTTTCAATCAAAACATCTTCATAACGAATCACCGAATCTACGCCTTTCGGCAATGTTGCACCTGTCATCACCTCCATACAAACACCACTTTTTAAAACCGATAATTGCGAAGAACCAGCCGCCTGAACACCAACGATAGGAAATATTCGTTGACCATCTTCAAAATTCGAAAATCGAACTGCAATGCCATCCATCGCTACTCGATTAAAAGGTGGAAAATCTCTATCTGCTACTAAATTTTCCCGCAATTGTCGACCAATCGCCTGCTCCAAATTCACCGTTTCCGTCCCTAATTCAATCTTATTTTCTAATACGATTTTCGTCGCTTCTTGTATCGTTATCATAATTCTCAAGTATTATCAAGCTCCAGCTTGATAGGTAAAGTAATTGATTTATTAATTTGTAAGAAGTTGAACTTTACCATCCCAAAATCCCGGGATGGTAAAGTTAAAATCTCCTATAAAAGCAGTATTTTCAAAGCAACAAACAAAATCAAAAATGCGGTAATTTTCCGAACGATTTTTGGATTTATTTTAGTCGCTGCCAGTCGAGAACCAACCTGTCCACCGATTAAAACAGTGATTAATAATAAAGTCGTTAATTCAAAATCAATATCAAAACCATTCGTTGAAATTTGCCCGATTAATCCTGAAATTGAATTCACCAAAATAAAGCAAGCCGTAGTCGTAGCAATTACTTTAGCTTTCGCCCAATGTGATAAATACAACAATGGGGACAAGAATATCCCGCCACCAATTCCAACTAAACCCGATAACAACCCTATTCCACCGCCGATAATTCCATTCATATAATTCGGCAATTTTATCGTTTTGTCAGTCCTATTTACCAACATCAAAATCCCAGCAATCAATAACGTCACGCCCAAAATAATAAAGAAAATTTCCGAACTAATTTTCAGGCTTCCGCCCAAATACGCAAACGGTATACTCCATAAAATTAATGGTAAAACCTTGCGAAAATTTAAATATCCGTTTTTGTAAAACACATAAACAGAACCCGAAACCACGACAATATTACACAATAAAGCCATCATCCGAACCTCCGTAAACTCCAAAGGAAACAAAGCCAAAATTGCTAAATAACTCGAACCGCCACCCAAACCAGCAGCAGAATAAATTACCGAAATCACAAAAAAAATCGGCATTAAAATCAATAAGGTTTCCAATATTTGGTTTTAAACTTCAAATGCAAATTCAAACTCAAATGCAAAGAAAATAAGTTGCGGAGTCTTG
>CAWVWD010000506.1:0-3731 GCA_963933585.1 uncultured Saprospiraceae bacterium | reverse complement strand
TTCTCTTACCACTTCCTTCTTTCCAAGCCAATATATTTTACTTAACACTCTCATGAAAAATTCAATCATAGTCAAAACATTTCATCCCGGAAATAAAGGTAAGAACTCAAATTTAGAATAAGTTGACATTTTATTAGAAATAATGATATTTTCATAGATAAATCTAAATAAGTCACAAACAAACTTCACACAAATCTTATCTTTGCAGGAATTTTTAAGAATTAAGATTAAAATTTGATGTCGTTACTAATAAGTGAGTAACCAAAATCAAGTAATAAGCAATCAGAAATGACAGAACCAAAAAGATATATGATTACGGCAGCTTTGCCGTATGCGAATGGACCTTTACACATTGGACATTTGGCAGGAGCGTATTTATCATCGGATATTTTTGCGAGATATTTACGATTGATGGGACACGATGTAGCGTTCGTTTGTGGCTCGGATGAGTACGGAGCGGCGATTACGTTACGTGCGAAAAAAGAGGGAACGACGCCTCGTGAAATCGTGGATAAAAACCATGCGATTATTAAAGATAGTTTTGAAAAATTGGGAATGTCTTTGGACATTTACCATCGTACAACGGATCCGTTACACACGGAAACCGCACAGGATTTTTTCAAAACAGTTTATGAGAAAGATGTATTTATTGAGGAAACGACGGAGCAATATTTTGATGAAGAAGCACAACAATTTTTAGCAGATAGATACATTATTGGAACGTGTCCGACTTGTAGTAACGACGAAGCTTATGGTGATCAATGTGAAAAATGTGGTTCGACTTTGAGTCCAACGGAATTGATAAATCCTCGCTCGACTTTAAGTGGTGCAACGCCCGTTTTGAGAACGACGAAACATTGGTATATTCCGCTTGGCGGCGATAGTGAAGTTGGTTCTAAGAACGAAGCTTGGCTGAAAGAATGGATAATCGAAGGAAAAGGCAGAACGCAGAAATGGAAAAACAATGTCCTTGGTCAAGCCAAATCTTGGTTGCAAGAAGGTTTGCGTCCTCGCTCCATTACTCGTGATTTAGATTGGGGAATTCCGGTACCGATTGAAGGTGCGGAAGGTAAGGTTTTATATGTTTGGTTTGATGCGCCGATTGGCTATATTTCAGCAACGAAACAATGGGCAGCCGATAATGGAAAAAATTGGAAAGATTACTGGCAAAGTGAGGATTCGCAATTGATTCACTTCTTAGGAAAGGATAATATTGTGTTTCATACGATTATTTTTCCGTCTATGTTGAAGATGCACGGCGATTATATTTTGCCGACAAATGTACCTGCAAATGAGTTTATGAACTTAGAAGGTCGCAAACTTTCTACGTCAAAAAACTGGGCAGTTTGGGTGCATGAATACTTGGAAGATTTACCAGATAAACAGGACGAATTGCGTTATGCAATTATCAGAAACATGCCTGAAAATAAAGATAGTGAATTCACTTGGTCGGGTTTTCAAGAATCTATCAACAATGAATTAGTAAATAATTTGGCAAATTTCGTGAATCGTGTGGTGGTGTTTGCCAATAAATATTTTGATGGAAAAACACCTGCTTACGATGCTAACGCAACTTTTATTGGTTCTAATAACGAAACAATTACAGCAGCGGACGAATTGAAAACATTACACCAAAAACTATCTGAATTAGGTCAGAACATTGAAAATTATGAGTTCCGTCAAGCTTTAGCGACTTTGATGGAAATCTCCTCTTTGGGCAATCAATTCTTGCAATATAATGAGCCTTGGAAATTATATAAAAAAGAGCCAGATGCTGAAATTATCAAAATCACGGTGAATTTAGGCATTCAACTTACAGCAGCTTTAAGTGTGGCTTGTCGTCCATTTATGCCGTTCACTTCGGATAAGTTACGAGCCTTATTGAATCTTCCTGCGATTACGGATAATGGAGAATTTGCAACGCTTTTGGCAGATTTAGAAAGTGGAAATGATTTGGTAAACGTTGGGCATCAAATCTCAAAACCAAAACACGTTTTTCAACGAATTACGGATGATGTTGTGGCCACACAAGTTGAAAAATTAGAAGCAAATTTGGCAGCAAATACACCAAAAACAACGACTTACGAGCCTGTAAAAGAAAACTGTGAGTTCGATGATTTCACGAAAATGGATTTCCGAACAGGAACAGTTACGGCTGCGGAGAAAATCAAAAAAGCTAAAAAATTATTGAAACTAACGGTTGATTTAGGTTTTGAAGTTCGGACGATTGTTTCAGGAATTGCAGAATTTTATAAACCCGAAGATGTTGTGGGAACACAGGTTGTCGTGGTGGCAAATTTGGGTGAGAAAAAATTACGTGGCGTGATGTCACAAGGTATGATTTTGATGGCGGAGAATGATGAAGGAAAGTTGGTATTTGTGAGTCCAGAAAGTGGATTTGGAAATGGTTTTACGGTTCGTTAACATTTGATTGGAACGCTGATTTTATATTTTTATAAAAACCTCGTCTTTTGAAAGGCGAGGTTTTTTTAATTTTCCATGATTATTCACTGTGGATTTTATTATTAGAACAAAAACAGAAACCAAATGAAACCAATTCTCGACCGAAAGGGCATTCCATTTTTCCATCAGAAAACAGCTCTTGAATTCCAACAAG
The DNA here is from genome assembly GCA_963933585.1 of uncultured Saprospiraceae bacterium. Taxonomy (GTDB): domain Bacteria; phylum Bacteroidota; class Bacteroidia; order Chitinophagales; family Saprospiraceae; genus CAWVWD01. Next base: position 1,114 of record CAWVWD010000506.1, on the reverse strand, counting down.
ATGTCTATGAACGTTACCATGAAATGGTGATGCGACAATCTGCACTTCATTTGGCGGACGAATTATGGGGAGCATATCCGTTTCAAGCCGTTTTTGATTTTGTGGAAACGCATTATCCGAAAGAAGCTGAAATTAATATTTTAGATATTGGTTGTAGTGTTGGTCGGTGGATAGGAACGTTGGCAGGACGTTATCCAAAAGCAACTTGTTGGGGAATTGATTATAGCTATCAGATGCTCAAACAAGCGAATGATTTTTGGGTAAAAGGCAAGGAAATTTCAATTGATTTAACCGAAAAAGGTTTTTCTAAAAAAACAATTGACGGACACGAATTAACGAATTTAAAGTTTGGTTTAGCGAAAGCAGAAAATCTACCTTTTGATGAAAATAGTCAAGATTTAATAGTGAATAGTTTCTTAATTGATAGATTAGAAAATCCGATGCAAGGTTTGGCAGAAATGTATCGAGTATTGAAACCAAATGGCAAACTCATCGTTATGACACCTTTGAATTTTCAGAAAGCGGCACATTGGAAAACCTATTTTCCACCAATTAAAATTGAAAATATGTTGAAAAATATGGATTTTGAAATTTTAGATTGGCAAGAAGAAATTATAATTAATGAACCGTTGGATTTGCGTGGAAATTCAGTACGTTGGAAATGTTTGGGTTTTGTGGTGGAAAAAAAATAAGACAAATCACTGAGGTTTCGGGATAAGTAGCAATATCATTTGCCCATTTCAGTTTGTAACCTTTTCCAAGTCTTGCATTATGTAATCAAATTTTGATTACAAAAACAAACCATGAGAAAATACTACATTCTATTTATTCTACTATTTACCTCTTTTTCAATATTCGCCCAAACTTTACAGCCTTCCGAAACGGAAGCGCTACTTCTTATGTTGATTGTGAATAAGGATAACCAACCAATTTCGGAAGAAGTTGCCATTATTTCGAAGACGACCAACCGAGTTTACAAAACAAAAAGTAATGCGGACGGAATCGCTGAAATCTTAATTCCGATTAATGATACGTATTCCATCAATATGAAAGGCGAGCCGAATTACGACGAAATCGTCATTCCGAATGAAGCCAATTATGGTTTACAATACAA
>CAWVWD010000505.1:0-3742 GCA_963933585.1 uncultured Saprospiraceae bacterium | reverse complement strand
ATTCGTTTATTTGTATTCTCTCTATGAAATTGAATAGTCAAAGTGAGTTATTAACAAACGAAACGAATCTACAACCATGAAGTTTACTTTTTCATTGCTTCTTCAAGTCGCACTAAGTTATTTAGTCACCATGTTTTATCCTTCTTGGTGGTCCTTTGTGATTATTACTTTTATCATTGGTTTCTCCTTCAAAATTAAAAGTTGGGTCGCTTTTTTGGCTGGTTTTATAGCAATATCAATACTATGGGCTGGTTTTGCCACTTTTATAGATATTCAAAATGATGCGATTTTATCTGAGAAAGTTGCTAATCTATTTCAATTACCTCAATCTAATTATTTGATTTATATCACCGGATTTATTGGTGGTTTGCTGGGTGGAATGGGAAGTATAACTGGACGATTGTTCCGAAATGTTTTATTCGAAGATAAAAGACGTTACGGTTCAAGCAACCGAAAAAGATTCAAACATTTGAAAGAAGATTAAAATTTATTCGGAAGGTCGTTTATTCAATATCCTACACTTGGATAATCAGATAAGTTAAACGACTCTATCTTTAAAAGAAATTATAATAGCCTTTCATTTATACCATAAATATTATAAATCTGCACATATTTTTGATGATCAATTTTTCGTTCCGAATTTAATTTTATGACTAAAGTCGTAAAACCATTGACAATCTTCGTTTATCCGAATATTAATACTTTTCTATTTTTTTAATAATGATTATTTTTTTGTAGAGACATAAAAAAAGGCAAGCGAACCTCTAAGTTCACTTACCACCACTGCCTTTCTCATAAATCCCTAAATCAATTATTTGGACCTTCGAATTAATTCTGCAAAGCTATCGAAGGTATTAAAATATTCTTATCTTGATTTTTTGCGTCAAGTAATTCGTTAAATTTTTGTTTATATATAAAGTAATCATCATATTCAGAATAGGAAACGCTACCTGATAAACCTAAGTTTATAATGATTTGAAAACACAATTGACGTTTTTTATAATAGAATTTTGTGATTAAATTCTCGATATCTTTGCCTTGTATAACCATTTGTTTTTCCATTATAATTTACGTGTATTTTTGAGTTTCCTATCTTACCTTTCTATAGGACAATAATAAGAGGGATTTACTTTTATAAAATACACTTTATTGTCAATATGTGACAATGTAATTATATTGTATCAATCTTAAATATTTCTTAAAGGCTGACAGTTACTTTCTTTTAAAAATTAATACCTGTAATAAATTGAAATTTGTGTTTAATGAAATACTAAAAAAGGTTAAACATTCTCTCATGAGAAAGCTTTTTTATTTTTGAGATTCCATGAGAGCAACCTGCCTATTTTACTCAATTCTTATTAATATCGAATTTATTATCAATAAACTCGTCTGCTACACGAAGGCATGAATTATAGATAATTTAAGTACATCCGTCAGAATTCCATTTTTACTTTCATCTTATCTAATTTTTAATCCGTCAAAATGACAGTTTTTCCCTGTAATCATTGCGTGGCATATCGTTTGAAAAAACTAAATTGATAGAATTTCTATTATTTTAATAATTAAATCAAAATACTAAACAATATGCAACGAGGAAATATCTCAGTGCAAACGGAAAACATCTTTCCTATCATTAAACAGTTTCTTTATTCTGACCAAGAAATATTTTTACGTGAGTTGGTTTCAAATGCTGTAGATGCTACAAATAAGTTAAAAACCTTATCTCGTAAAGGGATTTTCAATGGTGATCTTGGCGATACTGCGATTGAAGTCATTATCGATGAAGCGGCAAAAACTTTGACGATTCGAGATAGAGGAATTGGAATGACAGAAGAGGAAGTGAATAAATACTTGAATCAAGTTGCTTTCTCAAGTGCTTCTGAGTTTTTGGAAAAATACAAGGACGAAAATAGCATTATCGGACATTTTGGATTAGGTTTCTATTCTGCGTTTATGGTGGCAGATAAGGTAGAAGTGAAAACTTTATCTTATCAAGACGATAGCGAAGGAGTAACTTGGTCTTGTGAAGGAAATCCAGAATATGGGATGGAAGCAAACGATAAATCGGGCAGAGGAACGGATATCGTATTGCATATTAGCGAAGATAGTGTTGAGTTTTTGGGGAAATCTCGTATCGAAGGTTTATTGGAAAAGTATTGTAAATTCTTACCAATTGAGATTAGATTTGAAGGTGAAATCATTAATAATCCAGAACCAATTTGGAAGAAAAATCCAGTAGATTTAACAGATGAGGATTATCTAAACTTCTATAAAGAATTGCACCCTCACGGTCAACCACCATTATTTTGGATTCATTTGAATATTGACCATCCATTCAGTTTAACGGGAATTTTATACTTTCCAGAATTGAATAATTCATTGGAATCACAACGTAATAAAATCCAATTATACTGTAATCAAGTTTATGTTACAGATGATTTGAGAGAAATTGTACCTGAATTTTTAACTTTACTTCATGGTGTAATTGATTCTCCAGATATTCCGTTGAATGTTTCTCGTAGTTACTTACAAAGTGACAAGAATGTTCGTCAAATCAGAAATTATATCACAAGAAAAGTAGCTGATAAGTTACATGATTTATTCAAAAGTGATCGTAAGGATTATCAAGTAAAATGGGATAATATCGGTACTTTAGTGAAGTACGGAATGATTTCAGAAGAGAAATTCAATGAGAAAGCGATGAAGTTTGCTTTATTGAAAAACTTGGATAATGAATATTTCACGGTCGAAGAGTACAAAGCAAAAATTGAAGTAAATCAGCAGGATAAGAACGAGCGATTAATCGGAATTTATACGACTAGTCCAATAGAACATCACAGTTTTGTTGAGGCTGCAAAAACTTATGGTTACGATGTTTTGGGAATGGATACGGTAATTGATAACCATTTCATGCAGCATTTAGAAGCAAAGGTGGACAAGTTGTCATTTACTCGTGTCGATGCGAATACGGCAGAGAAATTGATCGAGAAAGATGAAACTCGTGAATCCGTATTGAGCGAAGACGAACAAAACACTGTTAAAGCTGCGTTTGAAGGTCAAGTTGGCGTCGGTGCAACGGTTACGGTAGAAGCATTATCGCCTGATGATCAGCCTGTTATTATTACGAAACCTGAGTTCATGCGTCGTATGCGCGAAATGTCAGCAATGCAAGGAATGGCGATGGGCGATATGCCAGAAGCGTTCAATGTAGTAATCAATACGAATCATCCGATTCTAAGCAGTAAGTTATTAAGTGCTGAAAATGAAACGGAACAAGGTGAAGTTGTAAAATATTTATATAACTTGGCATTGTTAAATCAAGGTATGCTTAAGGGTGCAGATTTATCTGCATTCATCAATAAAAGCTTAGGCTTTTTGAATTAAAAAAACAGTACTAGAGGAATATAAAATAAGTTCAATCTGAAAAGTTAAAAACATACGGAATACTCAAGATGTTGCTAACTATTAATTTATAAATATTCCTTTTCAAGATATATAAAAATCGTTTTTTTAGTTGATTATTTTGGGATTGCCTCTTGTAGGCGATCCCTTTTTTTGTACAAAAAAAGGGGCGGGTTGATTTTTAAAATCAAAAAAAATTTAACACATAAATACGCAAACCTATTTATTCATAAAGACCTGATACGCTTTTAAAACATGTCAGGTATAATTATCCGTACTTTGCGAAACTGTGACTACTTTTAAGTGCAGAAATAAATAGTTACAGATATTTAAATAAGCT
>CAWVWD010000504.1:0-3742 GCA_963933585.1 uncultured Saprospiraceae bacterium | reverse complement strand
AACAATCAATTGGTAACTATTAGTCCATCTCTATTCTGGTAGATTTCAATTACAAAAAAAAACAGTCTTGAAAACCTTCAAGACTGTTATGATGAACATCTAATATAACCCTAAATTGAACAACTCGTTTTAAATACCAAATCTTCTAGATTTGATTTTATTTCATATTTAAAATAGACCGAATCGAAATGTCAAATTCGCAGTCATTCCTGAATAATCTTTATTATTATTTAATTTTCTATTGTCGAATTCACTTAACCAGCGATAACCAGCCGTACTTGAAATTCGCATCCAGCTATTTACGTTAAATTCAAACCCAATTTCTGGCGTCAAGACCACCATACTACCTTGTATTAATTCAATCGTTGGATTATCCCTGTCGTGCATTTCCAACATTCCCAAACCACTTCTCAATCCAACGTAAGGATGCAATAACCAACTATCCTTGAAACTATAACCTAACCATAAACCACCGTAATTCAAGTTCACTTCTTGATTAACATTTGTGGACCCTAAATCGACCAAAGATTGTGTTTGCTGATGCATTCCAAAAACACCAAGGTAAAAGTCATTAAGTATGATTCCTCCACCTCCACCAAGATTTAACCCAAATTTAGAATTAACTGGAGAAGTCAACATAATAGAACCGCCGAAGCCACCTATATGCGAAGTTTCCTTTTCACCACTTAATAATAAGTTATCTAATTGTGCAGAAACACTAAACGTAAGTAAAATCAATCCCAAAACACCAATTACTTTTTTCATATCGAATCATTTTTATAAATTAATAGTATTACTATCATTAACGAACGTATCACTATAATGTTTAGAAATTTGACATCTTTTTTCTAATAAATTTTCACGAAATGAAGAATGGCTTTTCTTAACAAGGATTAGGAATCAATCCTTTCGAATCTGGTTTTTCTGTACGAACTTCACTGTTTTTATAAATAGGTAAATAAAACGGAAGAAAGAGCAATAATTTTCATGATAAAGAAGGGCATTCCTTGAAGTGAAACTAGTGCAACTGCTCAAAAGTTATTGATAGTTTATTCTCGTAGAAACCGTGTCGGTTTTTAAAACCGACACGGTTTGTGAATTACAAAAACCCAACAATCAAATACAACAAACTCGCTAAACCACCAGCCACCAACGCATACGGCAACTGCGTCCGAACGTGATCAATATGGTCACTTGCCGAGGCCATCGAAGAAAGAATCGTTGTATCTGAAATCGGAGAACAATGATCACCAAAAACGCCGCCGCCCATTACAGCCGCAATCGCCATATACACATTTACATCCAGCGTTTCCGCCAATGGGATAGCAATCGGAATCATAATCGCAAAAGTTCCCCACGAAGTTCCAGTTGAAAAGGCGATAAAACACGACAATACAAAAATCAAAAACGGAATCATTCCAGCCGGAATCGTTTCGCTCGCAATACTCGCCACATAAATTCCAGTTCCCAACTGCTTACAAACCGCTCCAATCGCAAAAGCAAACAACATTAATAAGGCTAACGGCATCAATCCCGAAATACCTTTGATAGTCAAGTTAACCATCTCATTCATCTTCATAATGCCTTGAATTCGATAGTAAGCCATCGAAACCAATAACGCTACAATTACACCAACCAAAACCGAAGTAGAACCAGAACCGTTACCAATCGCAAAAGATATTTTTTGTAACAAACCTTTATTTGCCATTTCTGCCGTTATCGCAGACCAACCAGTATAAGTCAACATCAGCGGCATCATTAAAACCATAATCCCAATCGGAACAACCATATTTCTCGCTCGATATGGAATATTTGGAATCGGTTCGATATTCGTTAATTCGTCTGTAACCATAGGAGTAGCACCATCTGCTAAGAGTTTGCCTTCTTCTTTAGCTCGTTTTTCAGCTTTCGCCATTGGACCAAAGTCCTTTTTGGAAATAATAATTACCAATGCTAAAATCAAAGCGAATATCGGATAAAAATTATAAGCCATTGCTTTAATCATCGTCGCAAAAGGATTCGAAAAACCAGAAGCCGCCAATAATCCCATAATAAAAGCCCCCCAACCATTGAACGGAATTAAAATAGAAGAAGGTGCAGAACTCGAATCTGCAATGTATGCCAACTTCTCTCTCGGAATGCCCAACTTATCAAAAATCGGTCGGTAAAGTGTACCAACGGTCAATACCGAAACACTGGATTCTACAAATATCAAAACACCCGTCAACCAAGCTAACAACTGAACGATAACCCGTGCATTTCCAGACTTCTTCGCTTCGTACTTATCCAGTATTTTTTGGATTTTAAAAATGAAGCCTTCTACGCCACCCGACCGCTGAATAAATACAATCAACGCCCCGACCAAGGCACAAAACATAATCGTCCGAGTGTTCCCCGCATCTTCAAAAACCGTGACCAGACCTTGAACTGTGTCCAAAAAGCCCAACCACAAATTTCCATCGTTGATGATCCACCAACCCATAAAAATTCCAACAATAAGTGATACATAAACTTGTCGGGTAAAAATCGCCAAAATAATCGCCAAAACTGGCGGTAACAATGATAGTATGCCGTAGTTATCCATTAGTTTGAATGATAAAATGAAATAATAGACCGTTTGTAGTCTGTCCCCCGTTTATCCCGATAATTCGGAAAGAAATCGGGGTATTGCAATAAATTAAAAGTAAAGTTAGAAAAAATGAAGTAGTTACAAAGTACAGCATTTTAGATGCCAGAATTTTTAATTGTTGATTATTAAAATAATATCCAATACCTTGGGAAAAAATTTGCATTTATTAAAACAAAAAAAAATGAAAACAAAATTAATTTTAGTACTAATTATGCTTATTGGATTTTTTCAATCCGCTGTTGCACAAGACTTTTCGGCTTTTTATCAAGCAATTGAAGGAACGGCAAAAGCTAAATACAACGACAAAACTGGTTGTGAATTTTCTTCAAAAGACGATTTGGTTTTTAAACCTTTAACCGAATCGACGTTGGATATTCGATTTGAAATGAAGTGTTTGGAAAAAGATGCCGAAGATGCTATCGTTTATATTCGGGTTGGAAATGAACAACAAGTTGAGTTTGAAGTCAGCTTTAAAGATGGTTTGACGACGAAAGTCAATGGGGAAATGATTAAAAACAACTATGTTGCCCATGAAATGAGTGAGGAAGGTTCAGGAAACGTTGAATTTCATTTTGATTTGAGAATCGCAAAAGATGTGGTTGAACCACTTTCTTATGGCGACTTTGGCGGAGATAATATTATCCATCAATACAAAACGGATAATCCAAATATTCATATTCGCACCGATTCACCTGGCAAAATAGCGATTAAATTAGCGATTAAAACAGGATATATGGAATCGTTAAATGTGTTTGCGAAAAGTGGTTTGAAATTGCGAGAAACCCCTGATTTAAAGGGTAAAACCTTGACAACAATTCCTTACGGCACTGAAATTTATCTTTTAGACGACAGTTCAGATGCACAACGCTTGTTCGTAACAAGGGGCGATTTGAAAGTTGGTGATATTTCGAGTCAAATGAAAAATGTTTTGTACGATAACAAAATCGGCTATGTTTATGGCGGCTATTTGTTGCCATTTCGCCAAACAAAACCTGCTGAAGCCAACAAAGAAGGTGATTTTAATAATTGGACAGGATATTCGGGAATGATTGCGGAATCGGCATTTTATCAAAAAAAATTAGGATTTAAAAAAGGCATTATCAATTTTGAAGA
>CAWVWD010000503.1:0-3744 GCA_963933585.1 uncultured Saprospiraceae bacterium | reverse complement strand
GTGGGAAAAGATGAATTTTTTTGATACTTTACGACTCAAAAATGCTCTAGATAAATTCTATTTTCTGACAGGAAATAATCCAAGATTCCAAAATCTACAAACGCTTGTCAAAAATAATTTAGGGTATTCTATTTTTCAATCTATCGAAAAAGCGAAAATAGAATTAAGTCAACAAGAGTCTGTAAATCTTGAATATTCCAAGCAAGGAATTGAAATCAACGAACCAATTTCAATCGCTGAATTTTCTAATAAAATCGTAGCCAGTGATGTTTCCAAAATTCGAACTTATTTAGAAGATTTTCTACAGAAATCTAACATAAAAAGTGATGAAATTGATACCGTTTTTATGACTGGAGGAACATCTTTAGCAAAACCAATTCGAGATTTCATCATTGATTTATTTGGTGAAGAATCACTCAAATCCGGTGATAACTTTAATAGTGTTGCTAATGGTTTGGCTTATAGTCATGTTCTGTTTTTCAAAAAATAGATTTTATTTTCCGATATTTACGACGGACGAAAATGTCCGTTTTATTTTCTCGCCATTTCCCATATAATGCCTTCTTTCATCGCATAAGCAGAAACCAACATCTTATTAATTCGTGCTTTTTTAAGCATAATATCAATCAGAATCAAAGCGACAGGAATTAATTTTGCTCGTTGTGTTGGAATTTTCTCCATTTGCAACCTACTTTCCAAATCAGCATAAACAACCTCATCATAAAACGCAGGAAAACCACTCAAGTCCGCACTTTCACAATTTGGATAATCCTTAACCGAACTTCCCATAATTCCTGAAATTATATCAAAAGTTCCAGATGCCCCAACCAAAATATGTGCAGGATTTTGCTCCAAAGCGGCATAAAGCGATTGAAACTTTGTATTCAAAAATGTGATTAAATCGGTAGTTTCTGTTGCTGAAATAGGTTCAGATTTATGGAAAATATTGAACAAAACAGAAACGCCAACCGGGAAACTTTCCGCCCAAATTTTCTCATTTTTATTCGCAATAATAAACTCCACACTTCCGCCGCCAATATCCATAATCAAAATATTTTTGTCCGACATTGGAATCGCTTGACTCGTACCTAAATATATCAAATCGGCTTCTCTAGCACCCGAAATCATTTCGATTTCAATACCAATTTCTGTCCTAACTTTATCAACAAATGCCTGCCCGTTACTCGCTGTTCGCAAAGCTGCAGTGCCAAAAGCAGTCACTTTTTCTACTTCATATTCATCTATTGATTTTTTAAATTTCTTCAATGTATCATATGCTCTTTCTAATGGCTTTTTACCCAATATTTTAACGCCATCTTCACCGATATAAACATATTCTCGAATTCGATAAAGCGTTGAAAAGTTACCTTTTTCATCTGTCGTTGCTATTAATAAATGAAACGTATTTGTGCCTAAATCTATAACGGCTACACGCATATTCTTTCTATTTTTTGTATTGATTCACTTAATACTTTTCTATTTTTACTTAAAATGACATAATTTGAGGATTTTATCATTGAGAACTAAACTTTAATGATTGACCACAATCATTGAATATTCAGTATCAACAACAAAATCATAATATATTTATTCAAATTATTGCGATACTGTAAACTACAAACTACCAACTATTTATTGATGAATAAACAATTAAATTTTCAAGAAATTAGGAAAAATTCTGCGGAACGTATTGCGAATATAAAACATAATCGTGCACCGATTGCGTTATTATGTGATAGAATGACAGATTTTCGAAATATTGGTTCGATGTTTCGAATAGCAGACGCAGCACGTTTAGAAAAAATTTATTTTTATCAATCTGATATTAATTTTAAACATAAAAAAATTGGTAAAGTTGCTCGTTCTACGAATCAATATGTCGATTTTGAAATTATAAATGATATCCAACTTATTGCTAAATTAAAAGAAGAATATCAAATTATTGCATTAGATAAAACGTCCAAAAGTATAGATTATATAGACTTTAAACCTCCGATTAATCAAAAAATATTACTCCTCATTGGTGCAGAAAAATTTGGTGTAAGTGAAGAGTTGTTAGCATTAGTAACCACTGCGATTCATCTACCAATGCTCGGCGTGAATACTTCAATGAATGTAGGTGTTGCCACAGGAATTGCTGTTTTTGATTTATTAAAAAAAGTGCCTTTATAAAAGCTAAATAATAAAAAATTGGATGTAGATAAGCAAATTAATCCTCCACGAGAATCTATAATAATCGATAGGAACAGATTCCTAAAAAAAGTAGATATATTTATGTGGCAACTCATTTATTACGCTTCATCTAGGATGTTTAATCATAAACTCTAATATCTTTGCAGTCTAAATTTAAAAATCAAAAATACATTATTTACATGACAGAATTATTAAAAACACAATTGGGAAGATTACGTGTAATAGCTTTTGCCGAAGGCATTTCATTATTAATGATTTTATTTATTTCAATGCCTTTAAAATACCTTTTCGATATGCCACAGGCAAATATGATCATCGGAATGCTTCATGGATTATTATTTATGCTTTACGTTTTAGCCGTTATTCAGGCTAAAATTTCTTTTGATTGGAGTTGGAAAAATACATTATTAGCACTGATTGCCTCCGTGATTCCTTTTGGAACATTTTGGGCGGATAAGAAACTGTTTATTAAAAATTAAATTATTGATTATCAATTAATTAAATATTAATAAGCCACAAAATAATTAATATAAAATACTTTTTTTTTATCTTTTTAATATTATCAATCATTGTTTGCCATAATCAATCAAACCTGGCAACGACAACTAAAGAAGATTCTCAACAGAAAAATCATAAACGATAGCGATACGATTATAGATTTTAGGAATGGTTATTAACTCGGATGATGTTTGTATTGGAATTGATAAAAATGATAATAAATTATTTGAGGTTTACTGGTTTAACAATAGACCTGATTATTTAGAAGATGGTCTATTTAGAATCAAAAAAGGGGATAAAGTCGGTTATGCAAATGTGAACGGAGAAATTATAATCGAGCCTCAATTTAGATGTGCAAATGCTTTTGAAAATGGTAAAGTGAAAGTTACCAAAAATTGTAACTCAATTTCTGATGGAGAATATACAGGAGTAGAAAACGATAGTTCGCTCTTCGTTGATAACACAAGAAAAAAGATTGATCAAAATTACTACTAAAAGGACTTCCCCTATAAATAATAGGGCAAACGCATCAAGATAATAATTTGGATTGTGGGTTGTTTTTTGGACTGACATTTTTGATTTTAGGCTGAAAGTATTAGAAAAGCGTTGAGAACAGTGCTCTGTTTGCACACAGCGCGTTCAAAACGGTGTAATATTTTAGATACTTTCAGCCGTTAAAAAATCAATTAAGCCTTGATTTTTTCGCTTCTTTTTTATCAAGAAAGAAGCAGCAGCGTTTTTGGTAAAATACGAATTTTGATTTCTAAAAAGTGCACATTAATAGCACGACCTAAAATTTATTTTTCCTCTACCCTACCATCCGTATATTTCGCAAATCTGCGTTTCTCTTTTCCATGTGTCGGACCTGAATTATCCCAACTCCAACCGCCAAATTGCGTCCGCTGATAATCCGCAAATGCTTCTTGAATTTCTGCTCTTGTGTTCATCACAAAAGGGCCATGTTGAGCCACCGGTTCATTAATTGGTCGTCCTTGAAGCATTAATAAGTAAGCAGGAGAATCACCCGACTTTATTTCAATATCTTCATCAGAC
>CAWVWD010000502.1:0-3754 GCA_963933585.1 uncultured Saprospiraceae bacterium | reverse complement strand
ATTCGTTTTTTGCAAATCAGCGTCAATCTTTGTTTTCGGCGTAATCGGCAGCCTATCCCGAAGTCTCGTGGATTCCCATCACGTCAGAATCACACATTCACCCAAATCGTTTTTTTAACTCGTCCTCTGAACAATATAATTCCCTTCACTTCCCAATTCTCCTTCGTTTGAATACGAAGCGTGAAAGCGTTCCAATCTAAATCAGCCTCGGCTTTTTTACCGATTTTCTTATTAGAAATTTTGAATTTCACTCTTGCGAAACCATCCTTATCTACGGCTGTACTCCTTGAAGGAAGTATTGGAATTTTGGTTTTTAGGTTGCGTTGGAAATTATGGTTAAATGTACACGGAATCGATAATTCGATTTCGGATTGACATAATTTCGGATCAGCTTTCGCCTGTCCTTTTTGTTTTGCAATGACGACGACTGTGCTGTAATCATTAAAAATGACCGTATCAATATAACCTTTTTGAATGCCGTTTTGCGTTTTAATATAGTTCTTTTCGCCTAATTGTGCTATCGTGCCATGCGTTTCCTCGTCGTCCGCCATTGGAACTTGGAGTTGAATGTAAAGTTTGTCACCTAATAAGGCATTGTCATTTACTAATGGCATCCTATCGTCGGATTTCCAACTACATATTCCATCATTTTCTAAAGCATTATTTTCATTTGGACAACTTATCGCTAAGCGTTTTGTATTCGGCGATGCTTTGTGTTTTTTGATTAGTTTTGGTAAAGTATGGAATGCCAAAATATGATTGAACTCATTGAATTCAATGACTTGAACAGGTGTTTTACTTTTGAATTTGAAGGTCCGTTTTTTATCATTTTTATCAAATTCAAAAACATAAGCATCGCCAGGTTTTATGGAAATAGATTTGCTTGTGGAAGTTGGTTTGATTCCTCTTGCTGCTAAATCGTCCGTTGTTGGCGAAGACATGAAATCAATTTCGTTTCCGATCCCTCGCATTGCCAAACGCATCTTTGGTTTACTTGGTTTTTGCTGTTTGGTAATTGTCTTTGCCGGAATCGAAATGACCATTTTTGGCGTTGCGATTTCTATTTCGCTGCGTTGGATTTGTCCGATTTTTGGTTCAGATTGAAAAATTTGTTCGGCGTTATTTTCGACTTTCGTCAATACGTCATTTGGTAAAGTTTCGGCATTGGTAAACGAAAAATAATCGTTTAAATCATTAATAATTGTTGTTCGGTTTTTGATGGTTTCGGTGGTATTAATACTTGCCGAAATCGTCGCAATTGTATCTTTATCACTTTCAATATTTGTCGAAATATGTTCGGTCGTACTATCGAATTTACATTGGATTTTTTGTTCATTTGTTTCAAAAACGTTGCTTTGGGCTTTTGCTAAATTTCCGTTTGGTGTTGCGATTGGCATTAAATAATCGAAGCCCGAAATTGATTGTAATTTTTCGCTTTCTAATTGCTGACGATTTAATGCTTTTGCGGACCAAAGAGCAGGGGAGAAGTTGGTCGTTTTGACCTGATGTTTGAAACTGGTTTTAACCATTTGATTAGTCAATTTTTGACGAACCGTGATTGTTTGTGTCGTGCTTAATTGTCGTTTATTCATTGGACGAATACCCAAAGTATCACTTGAAGTTTCAATAGTTTGATTATTGACAATCAAATGATTAGATGGAATTAAAGATTGTGTCGAAAATGCTAAATTATTTGAATTGACAATCCAAATACTTTCACTTTCATTCTCACTTTCACTAATCAAACCATTCAAAACGGTTACTCGACAAACCTCTTTTTCTTGAATTGGTAAGAAACTATTGTTAAACATTTCCCAATCCAACACATAAATAAATTGTGCTTTTTCTGGATTTCCGAACTTGATACTAAAAGAAAGTATCGTCCAATTAATGTTTACATAACCGCCCATTTCTGGCCCGTACAAATGTAAATTTGCACCAACATCCAACTTGTAATTTTTCAAAAATCGAGATTCATATTTTGCACCCAAATGGATTTGGGTATGGAAATCATAGTAGAATGGTTTCCATTGTAGAATCAAATCTGAATTCGCTTTAAACCATGCTTTGAGTTTTCCTTTTTCGTAAGTCGCCTCAAAATTGAAACCGGTCATAATCGCCTGTGAAGTCAAAGCGAAATAGGTATTTCCCCGGATTTTTGTAGTATCAGAAACCATCCAGCTAAAGCCAACTTTCGGAACAGTCGGATAATGCGATGGCTTATTAAATCTCGGATGATAACCGCCAATCGTGAGGACAAAATCGCCTGAATTTTCGCCTTTCAGCCAAGTATAAACGGCAACGCTTCCATCTAATTGTACACTTTTATGTATCAAAAATGAACCGTCTGCAATTTCTGCATTTGATTGTATTTCGCCTGTTTGAATTCGATAAATGGCTTTTAAACCAAATTGTAAATTCAAATAAGCCGCATTCTCACTCGGTAAAACCAAACGCGAAACACCTAAAACGGCAATCTCTTTTTTGCCAAATTGATACGCCAAGATTGCACTGGACTTTAGCAATTGAAAACTAGTAAATTGAATCCCTGCAGCCAACCACTTTTCGTCCTTTTTTGCGGTCACAATATTGCCCAAATACGCCAAAGCATCAGACGGATTTTTCTGTCCCGTTTTGATTACATTCAAGAGCGGATAATCAGGAATATCTTGTACGGATGGTAAATTCAATTCGGAATTATAACCAAAACCTGCGGATAGACCAGTCACAAAAAACGCCGGGATGCCACCTAATGGAACGCCAACATTGGCGAAAGCAAAAAAGCTACGGTCGCCCGTTTCGGTCTTCGAAAATCCTCCGACCGCACCGATGCTCATCGAGGACAAACGCATCATCATTTTACCAACATAAGCTGTCGGTAATTTAGATTTTTGTTTCACTTTTAATAATGAGCCGCCTAATTCGACAAAATTATTTTTGAAATAAACACCGATTCCGTGAAGGTCAAATTCTGGTTTAAATGCGTTTAAATTCAGTGCAGAACCTGCCTGCAGACCTAGCATCGAGAATTCTAAACCGGAGGACATGAAATCCAAATTCAGTAAAATCCAAGCTTTACTTTGATGCCAACGCATTCCAATTTTACGAAAATTTAGACCGCCAATATTTTTATTTAAATCATGCCATTTTACACCTTTTTGCTTCGGTAGTTTTGGTAGTTTGGTGATATTATTGGTTAAGTCTGTTGGTGTTTCTTGCGGTGGGGTGAAGTCAATTAATTCGTAATCAAATTCAAAAATATCGTTTGGAAATTCAATATTTGGTTTCAAGCTTACGCCTGAATTAACCGTAATTTCTCTCGTCTTTTTTTTATCAAAATCGATGGTTTGAATCGTTTGGTCGTTATTGGCGAAAGCCAAAGTCAACTGTAACTGTTCGCTTAAATCGTTGGAAATTATCGGTAAATCCGCCAAATCAAAATAGAATTTCAAATCTAAAATAACGGCAAAATCTCGCTCTTTTGGATTATCTTTTGACGGTTGATAATTTATAATTAGAGAAGCGGTCGAATGTGCTAACGGAATCGTTCCGTGTACGAAAAGTCGATTTTCGGATAAGTTATAATGTGCGAAAACTTCGGTTAGTTTGACTTCCGTTTTTAGAAAAGATTCGATTCCTAGAGCGGCACAAATTGAGGTAATCGCCTTGTCCAAATCAGGCGAATATTGACCATTTTCAAAGTCAGAATGACCTTCAAAAATCGTATTTTCTCCTGCTTTTGCGATAAGCGAAA
>CAWVWD010000501.1:0-3755 GCA_963933585.1 uncultured Saprospiraceae bacterium | reverse complement strand
GTACTCCAATTTTATGTAGGTAGTCCAATAGTTAAACGTAAAAATATTATTTTTAAATTTAATTTTTAGATTACTCTAAAAATATTTTTTACATTTACATTATTATTATTATTGTACTGTTTAATTAATTTTAAAAGATATAAAAATGAATTGTAAATTGACTTTACTTTTCCTATTATTTAGCCTTTCGGCAATAGCTCAAAAAACTGTCGAAATACAGGTTTTTGATACAGAAAATACAGCTTTGAGTTATGCAACCGTTTTGCTAAAAGGGACGAGTTTTGGAAAAACGACCGACAATGACGGAAAAGTGGTTTTCAAGAATTTGCCTTTCGGCGAATATCAACTGGTCGTTTCGTATCTCGGTTATTTGAAATATGAACAAATGATTTCCATTCAAGAATCCAGTACAGCAACATTTACGGCTCAACTACTGAAAGGCGTTGATATTTTAAATGAGGTGGTTATCACAGGAACACAGCGGGAAAACCGAGTTTCAGAAAGTCCTATTAAAGTAGAAATTCTGTCTGCTAAACTATTCCAAAAAAATCCAACACCGAATTTATTTCAAGCCGTAGAAATGGTAAACGGGGTAAAACCGCAATTAAATTGCAACGTTTGTAATACCGGTGATATTCACATTAATGGAATGGAAGGTGGTTATACTATGATTTTGATTGATGGAATGCCGATTGTCAGCGGACTTTCGACAGTTTACGGTTTGATGGGTATTCCAAATTCAATTACAGACAGAATCGAAATCGTCAAAGGTCCTGCTTCGGCTCTGTACGGTTCGGAGGCAATGGCAGGAATTATCAATGTTATTACCAAAAACCCATTGGAAAATGCAGGTCAAATCACACTCGAAGTACAGGGAACAACTTGGAGCGAGTTGACGCTTGACGGAAGTGTTTCTGTAAAAGTGGGTAAAAATATCGGTACTTTAATTAGTGGAAATTATTATAAATTCAATCAAATTATTGATAATAATAACGACGGTTTTACCGATTTAACGTTACAAGATAGATTTTCGATTTTCAATAAATGGCAAATCAAGCGACCAGAAAATCGTGCGGCAACTTTAGCACTTCGCTATATGCAAGAAAATCGTTGGGGTGGAGAAACCGATTGGACGGAAGCCTTTAGAGGAACGGACGAAATATATGGTGAAAGCATTTACACCAAACGTTTTGAGACGATTTTGAATTATCAATTACCAACAAAGCAAAAAGTATTTTTTCAAGCATCTTATAATTATCATGACCAAAATTCGGTCTATGGTGATATGCCCTTTATTGCACAACAGCATATAGCTTTTGGGCAATTATTTTTGGAAAAAGACCTTTCTCCTACTTTGCATTTGATGACGGGGACAGCTTTGCGTTACAATTATTATAACGACAATACACCAGCAACCGCAACAGCAGATGAGCAGTTTTTTCCAGGACTTTTCGCTCAAACAGAATGGAAGCCAAACGATAGAAATAACTTGTTGGTTGGTTTGCGTTATGATTATAATGTCAATCATGGAAACATCGTTTCACCTCGAATTGCGTATCGTTTTGATGCGAATAAAAACAATCAATTTCGCGTAAACTTAGGAACAGGATTTAGAACGGTTTATATTTTCACGGAAGATCACGCAGCTTTAAGCGGTGCGAGAGATGTGATAATTACCGAAGATTTGAACCCAGAACGCAGTTTTAATTCAATACTAAACTACATTCTGAAAATTCCGAGTAATAACCATTATTTGAGTGTCGACTTTTCTGCTTTTTATAATTACTTTACCAATAAAATTGTTGGTGATTTCGATGAAGACCCAAATCAAATTATCTATTCCAACTTAAATGGAAATGCGATTACAAGAGGTTTAGCTTTCAATATTGATTACACAAACGCTTTCCCTTTGAAAGTAAATGTTGGTTTGACTTTAATGGATGTTTTCTTAAATCAAGAGAATGAAAATGGCGTTTTGGAAAGAACAGATCAATTATTTGCTTCAAAATGGTCGGGGAATTATTTAGTCAGTTACACCGCTGCACCGATTGCTTTGACATTTGATTTGACAGGAAGTTTTTATGGACCAATGCGTTTACCCATTTTTCCAAACGATTTTCGTCCAGAATATTCATCAGCATTTACAATAATGAATTTAAAAGTTTCAAAAAAACTACCTTATGGTATTAACTTGTATGCAGGTGTTCGCAACATTTTAAACTTCGTTCCAGACAATCCAATTCTGAGACCAGAAGATCCGTTCGATAGAAATGTTGATAATCCAATTACCAATCCAAACGACTATGCTTTTGATCCAACTTATAATTATGCTTCACTCCAAGGTATTAATGGATTTTTTGGTGTGGTTTGGAATTTGAAGTAGATTGTTAGATTTCTAATT
The DNA here is from genome assembly GCA_963933585.1 of uncultured Saprospiraceae bacterium. Lineage (GTDB taxonomy): Bacteria > Bacteroidota > Bacteroidia > Chitinophagales > Saprospiraceae > CAWVWD01. The sequence goes on along the minus strand of CAWVWD010000501.1, from coordinate 1,354 downwards.
TTTTGAAAATTAGCTTATTTTAAATAATTAGGGAATAATGAGTTGGGGAGCAGGTCACTTGAAGTCATCTGCTCCCTTTTACAAAAATTATCAAAAAACTTAAAACCATCATTAAAACCATTGCTTTCGCTCATTCGTTAATGCGTTTCAAATTAGCAGTATTGGATCAAAAGCATTGATATTTTAGATTTTTAATAATTTGCACTTCCCCTCTAACGGGACTTTCCATATTACTCAAAATTTTTTAAACCAGTGAGGTGAGCCTCGTTGGTTTAAAAAGAGCCGATATTTGTTTCAATACTATCTGATTTTCAAAACCTAACATGATTTTACGCCACTACGAGATTAATTCATTAATGAATTAATGAATTAGAAAAAAGAAATCAAAAAAAATCCCCGACTGAATCAAATCAATCGAGGACAAATCATATTTTGACTATATTCTAAATAATCTAACGTCTAAAATCTAATAGTGAAACGATATATCTCTTTCATTAATCAATAATCTTAGCGTCTTCCATATCTTCTGTTTCTACCGCTTTTTGACTTCCCAAATAATCCGGCAAATCCATTCCTGCCATATTGAATAAATCGCTCAACGGCGGTACCGATTTATACAAACCAGATACGAACTTAGAAGTCGAATTACCTTCGCCTTCCTTTTGTCCGCCACCTTCCCAAACGGTAACTTTATCAATTTTAATATTTTTAATTGCTTCCACTTGTGTTTTGACCAATTCCGGTAGTTTATCCGCAATCATTAATAAAACGGCATCACGAGAGTTACTACCAGCCGCTTTGACCAATTTTTCGAAACCTTCGGCTTGTTTGCTCAATACTTCGTACAAACCTTCCGCTTCTGCACGTTTTTGAGCCAAAGTCGCATCTGCTTCCCCTTTCGCCAATCGACGAATTTTTTCTGCTTCCGCTTCTGCCTCAATCACTTTTTTCTGTTGTTCAATCTTCGCAATAACGATTTCATTCGCTTCACGAGTTGCCATTTCTCGTTTTGCACGAGCTACCTCCGCAATCGTTTCCGCACTATAAGAAGCTTCTAAAGCTTGAGCCGATTGAATTTTTTCAGAAGAAATCGCAACTTTTAATGCTTCTGCCTCTTTAGAACGACGAATCGCTTCCGAGTTAGCAATGGTTACTTTTGCTAAGTTTTGACCTTCAATCGCTTTTGCTTCCGCTGCTGCAACTTGTACTTTTTGGTCAGATTCAGCATTTGCCGCACCGATTGAACCATCACGATCTTTTTCCGCCACGCTTTTTTTTGCATCATTAATTGCTTTTGCAGCAGCTTCTTTTCCTAATGCAGCGATATAACCGGATTCATCATGAATATCAGTAA
>CAWVWD010000500.1:0-3760 GCA_963933585.1 uncultured Saprospiraceae bacterium | reverse complement strand
CACTTTTCTACTTAGTAAGAGGTCATTGAAAATTCATTAGAAATAAATTCCCTGAATTACCCTTTTATAAGTATAATGACACCAATTTAGAAAAAAGGTTAGTATTAATCAATGGTTAATTGAAAATAAGATAAAATAAATGTGCTTTTTTTCATTAGACATGTGTATATGATTGATAATCAATAGTAAAAGAAAAATATTTTTTTTGAAAAAAATTAATCATTTGCTATTCGGGAATATTTAATTGCTTTTTAATATAATTAATCATTATCCTATTTATCCTTTTGAATTAATTATTCTTGAGTAATAATAACACTTATTTCCGTTTCCATTTCACAGCCATTCTCATCCGTAATTTTCAATTGGTAAGTATTCCTAAACCTCATAGTCAACTCTTTTTCCTTTCCAATTTCCGCTTCATTAATAAACCATGTAGAAATACAGTCTTCACAATTAAATGTAACTTGTAAAATACCTTCTTTTTCAAATGTAACCGTTTCTCCTTATATAATCTCCGCAAACCAATTACACAAAATTATTTTTTTGTAGAAAATAAATTAATCACCTTCATGTCCTAATTCTTTCAAGTGACCAATTTCCGGACGACTCGACATATTTTGTACTTTCTTAGGAATATATGTATATAAGGTATAAGTCTGTATTTCTAGGATAAGATAAAAATTGAATTCCAAATTCTGAATGAATAGCTGCTTCGTCTAATATCGGTTGTATTCCCCCGGAAGTGAGCATTTGTCGAGCTTTAAAATCATTTATTTCATCATAAAAATCAATACCTTCACCATTTTTATAAAAGAGTGTTGATGGTTTAAAAATATCCTACCCTAAATACGTATTAGTAATAATTAATACGTGTTGAGATCCTATAGAATTGAGTCTTTTGAAAAATTCACTTACAGCAATCATTTTTTTTAGCACCTAATTGTCTGCATCTGAAGGAATCGAATAACCTTTGTTCTCATTCTCAACAGCGAGTCCTGAATAAAAAATTAGAAAATGGTTGTTTTCTGTTAATTCCTCCGTGAAAAAATTAATACTTTTGGAAATATTTTCCTTTGTTGCCGTTTCATTAGTGAGTAATTTTACATTTTCAAAATTATAATCTTCTAATGAAACCTATGTCCGTGCGTCAGCATTATTAACGGGAGATTCTAAATCTTGCCAATTTCATTTATAATCGCTGATTCCGATAACGAGTGCGTTATAAGATTGAGCATTGGTAAAATTAGGATACAATAGGAAGGAGAATAAAAAGACTTTGTAAAAATTATTATTAAAAAAAATCAGGTAGTGACTATTTTAGTCTTCAGATTTTTATTAATAATAAAAAACTTCAATTATCATTTTTCAAAACTTAAGGACTTCGTATAGTAATTCCTAAAGGTAATATATTAGCAATAAAGAATTAATTGGTACTCCGTTGTCAATCAATTATCTAAATAATATTAAATCACGATTTATCATAATATTAAAATATGTCCTTACAATTTAAGCATTTCAGATTCCTTGCAGCTGCCTTATTTGTTTTATCAATGAGCGTCATCAGTTGTAATAATGAACCAAATACAACGCAGCAGAGTAGTGAAATTCCGATGGATCCGTACATTGATAGCTTGACTCAGGAAATAAATAGGACACCTGAAAAAGCCGTATTGTATGCACAGCGAGGGGAGGCTTTTTATGAATTGGGAAGTTATGATGCTTCTATCAATGATTTGACGAAAGCGATTGAGTTAAACCCTGAGAATCCAAATTTCTATAGTATTTTAGCAAATTCGTATTTGGATTATTATCAATCAAAAAAAGCATTGGAAACGATGCGAACAGCAGCAGAACGATTTGCGACAGATGTTCCGACACTCTTGAAATTATCAGAATTTCAGATGATCTTAAATGAACATGGTGCTGCGATTCAAACGGCAAACTCTATTTTGGAGGTTTCGCCAATGAATCCAGAAGCATTTTATATGATGGGCGTTAATTATAAATTAATTGGAGATACATCTAAAGCAATCAATGCTTTACAAACAGCGGTAGAACAAGATCCAGATTTATTGGATGGTTATTATGAACTAGGTTTACTTTGGCAAAATAACGGTAATGGAAAATTAGGCCTGCAGTATTTTAATAATGCGTTAGAAATCAATCCAAATCACGTGCCCACTTTATATGCAAAAGGAATGTATTATACAAATCGGAAAATGGATAATGAAGCGATTGAAATATTCAAGCAGATTAGTCTAATTGACCGAGAATACGCTGATCCTTATTTTAATGTCGGCGTTATCTTTTTGGTATATGATTCTTTAAAACAAGCATATTCTAATTTTAATATCGCAGCCGAAGTAGAACCGACGATGACGAAAGCGTTCTATTATCGTGCGTTGACAGCTGAAAAGATGGGAAATAAAGAAAATGCAATTCAGGATTATCAAAATGCTCGTAACTTAGATAAAGAAGATGAGTATTTGGAACGTATCGAAAAACGACTAATGGAATTGAGAAAATAGTTTTATTGGATAGTTTTATTGGATAGTTTTAGAAATTAAAAAACAACGATAAATAAGACGCGATTGAAATATGGATGAAATATGGATTTTTATTAAAAAAGGGTTTTGCAAAAATGCAAAACCCTTTTTTGGTTTAGTTTTCTAAACACTGTCAAATAACTCTCGATAACCCCGCTTGTGCACGAGAATGTATCGAACTTTCATATTTATCTGAACTCATGTCCAAACATTTTTGAAAATACTGTTTTGCGGTCATTTTCAGTTTCTTTTTTTCATAAATCAGCCCGATTTGCAAAGCCGAATTACAAGCATAATACAAACCGCTACTTTCCGGCATATCTATAATTTTCTTAAATAATTTAATCGCATCCGTATAAGATTTTTTATCTTGATAATTTCTCGCTTTCAAATAAAAGTGTTGCACCTTATCCTGACCAGAAAAGCTACTATTCGTTATAGAATTAAGTACTTCCAACGATTTCGTATAATATCCGCCACTGTGTAATAAGTCTGCTTTTAATAACCTTTTATCAGGAATCGTTCCAGAAACCAATACTTTTTGAGCCTGTTTATCACCATCAGAGTCCGCTCGTCCCCTACTCTTCCCTTTAATCGCATAAGCGTTATAACTAGATATTCCTTTAAATATCAAAGCGTGTTGAGCTAATTTTTCGTAAGCCTGTTTGACTTGATTTCTACCTTTAAATGTTGTCGCAAAACGATTCAAATAAAAATCTGCGTTTTTATCCAAACGATATAATTTCGCTGTTCCATATAAATAGTCCCATTGTGGAATCTCATGTTGATCGCCTTTCGGCTTTGAAACTGCCAAAATCGAAATCGCAGAGGATGTACGTCCTGTATAAATTCCGATTAATGCTTTCATATAAGCTGCTATCGGACTTTTTACTATCGAAACTCGAGAAGAATTCATCGTCGTCCAAGCATAATTTTTATCACTTCCGAATTGTAATTGCAAATAAGCTCGCATCACAATCGCCTCCTGCTCGAATAGATAATATTTCGTCTTAGAATAAGTCGTTACATTTCTCAGTTCTTGAAATCCTTGATTCAAATTTCCACTTAGTCCCAACAAACTTTTTCCCCAACTATAATCATCTGGAATCGCACCGACCATCACATGAATACACCCCAAACCGTGGTCATTTCCAATAAAGTTTGGAAACTTATTTTTATTACTATTAAATAACTTTGAGGCATTTTTCAATTCC
>CAWVWD010000499.1:0-3764 GCA_963933585.1 uncultured Saprospiraceae bacterium | reverse complement strand
GTATTGCCTTGAAAGATAAAAGTTGCGGATTGGATTACGGTAGAAATCATTATGATTTTGAGGAAGGTGCTCTGATGTTTACTGCACCAAATCAAGTGATTAAACTTAATAAACCACAAGCGTTAGGTGAGGTCGAAGGTTGGATGTTATATTTTCATCCCGATTTAATTAGAAATACGACTTTAGGCAGTAAGATTGATAATTATTCTTTCTTTTCGTATGTTATTTCAGAAGCATTGCACCTTTCTGAACAAGAGCAAAATACCCTTTCTAACTGTATTAATATGATTAATGATGAGATTAGTGAAAGAATTGATAATCATAGTCAACAAGTTTTAGTGGCAAATATTGAATTATTATTGAATTATTGTTCCCGATATTACGAACGCCAATTCAATACTCGCTCTGCACAAAATAAAGATATCGTTTCTAAAGTAGAATCTTTATTAAAGGCATATTACAAATCGGATAAGATGTTGGAAATAGGGCCACCGACAATTTCCTATTTGGCGGAAGCCTGTTTTTTATCGCCAAGTTATTTAAGTGATGTATTAAAAAAAGAAACAGGAAAAACGGCAAAGAATCATATCAATGATTTTTTGGTGGATAAAGCCAAAACCTTATTGCTTAGTTCTACAGATACAATCAGTCGCATTGCTTATACTTTAGGCTTTAATTATCCACACTATTTTAGCCGTTTATTTAAGCAAAAAACTGGTTTAACGCCACAGGAATATCGAGAAAATTAATCTATAATAATCATAAAACACTTCAAATTATGCACACAAAAAAGACTTATACCGCCTTAGAAATGGCTTGGTGGACGCGTTACGAAACCTTTTTGTTTCTTGGAATAGGTATATTCTGGGTTTCACTTTACTACTTTTTAGGTTTAGATTGGTTAAAAATCCCTTGGACGCCTTTGGCGTTAATCGGTACAGCGGTCGCTTTTGTAGTTGGTTTTCAAAATAACTCGGCTTATGGTAGAATTTGGGAAGCACGAATGATTTGGGGGGGAATCGTGAATACATCAAGAACCTTCGGGATGTTTGTTCAAGATATGTTGACAAATGAATACGCTAAAAAACCATTTTCAGAAGAAGAACTTCAAAAGGAAATCAAAACCTTGACGTATCGACATATTGGTTGGATGACGGCTTTACGTCATTCGATGCGAACACCAAAACAGTGGGAAACGAATGTCCAAGAAAAAGCTAATCAAGAATGGGGCATACATCCGCCGGAGTTTAACTCTAAGTTGGAAGACGACATAAAACCATACATTTCAGAAAGTGATTTTGAATATATAAAGAGTAAAAACAACAAGCAGACGGCTTTATTATACTTACAATCTCATCATTTGCGAAAGCTGAAAGAAAAAGGAATGATTTGGGAATTTTCATTTTTGGAATTAGAAAATATTGTACAAGAATTTTTTACGCTTCAAGGTAAAAGTGAACGTATCAAAAATTTCCCCTATCCAAGACAATTTGCGACGTTGAACCACTTTTTTATGTGGATTTTTGTCCTATTATTACCTTTAGCATTGGTACCTCAATTTGCTGAAATTGGAATTGATATTATGAATAATTATTCACCAATAGCGGGAGAATCCGCTAATATTAATTACATTATTGGTGACTTATTTGTATGGTTATCAATCCCTTTTTATACCACTGTCGCTTGGGTATTTCACACGATGGAACGTATTGGTCGAACTGGCGAAAATCCATTTGAAGGTACAGCGAATGATGTTCCGATTTCTACAATTGCAAGAGGAATTGAAATTGACTTACGTCAAAATTTAGGCGAAACCGAAGGAATTCCAGCACAGTTTCCCGTTCAAATGAATACACAATTTTAATTATGTATAAGAAGAACCGTATTGACTTTAAAAATCGATACGGTTTTAACCTCAACTCATTCATCCCTTTTTCTACAATCCCAAAATGTGTTACCTATTCCTTATTCTGTGTTAATCGACCTACCTAAATACAGTGATATTTGTGTAATCAATTTTTAAATAAGGGAATAGAAAACAAAATATCATGAGTCAAAAAATAATAGTAACTGGCGCAAGTGGCGCATTTGGTATCGTAACGTGTCAAGCCTTAATCGAGAAGGGTCATCAAGTTGTTGGAACGATGCGTTCGACAAAAGGCAAAAATGAAAAAGTAGGGAAATTGCTTCAATCAAAAGGAGTTCATTTGGTAGAAATGGATGTAACGAATGAAGCCAGTGTGAATGAAGGCATTGCCAAATCTATTAAATTATTAGGCGGGTTAGACGTCATTTTTAATAATGCAGGAATCGGTGCAAATGGTGTGCAAGAATTATTTACAGCCGAAGATATGCAGCGTGTATTTGATGTAAATGTATTTGGTGTTCAGCGAGTAATGAGGGCTATTTTGCCACATTTTAGACAGCAAGGACGTGGAACTATCCTGTATACTTCAAGTTGTATCGGAAGAGTCACAACACCATTTTTAGGCATTTATTCTGCATCAAAATATGCGTTGGAATCGATTGCAGAAGGTTATAGAGCAGAGCTTTCAGGTTTCGGTATAGAATCTTGTCTTATCGAACCAGGTGGAATGCCAACTGCTTTTATGGGTGGAATGTTATTGCCAAGTGATACAGAAAGACGACAGGAATATGGAGAAATGGCGGATTTGCCAGTTCCTTCACTTCAAGGTTATGTCCAGTTTTTAGAATCAATTCCGATGCAACGACCACAAAAAGTAGCCGATGCTGTTGCAGAATTATTAGCGATGCCTTTTGGCGAAAAACCATTCCGAACAATTGTCGATTTTACCGGGATGAAAGAGGCTATTGAACCTTATAATCAAGCACTTCAAAATGTTACGCATCAGTTGTATACTAATATGGGAATTGATGGAATGTTGCGTTTGAATAAAGATTAATTCTAATAATTTTTAAACCATATTAGTACAATAAATCAAACGTTATTGATGGTTAAATCGTGTCGGTTTTGAAAACCCAATACGGTTTCTGATAAATAAAATAAGTATCAATAACCTTTGAACGATTACATTAGTCACGTTGGTGTTTTTCAAATTAATAGAGAGATAATTCATCCTAATATTTTCTAATGTAAAAATACTCCTGTGGCAAATAATAATAATAATAATAATAATAATTCAAAAATATGAATAAGACAATATTAATAACCGGAGCAAGTAGTGGAATTGGAAAAGCAGCAGCAATACTTTTTCAGCAAAAAGGATGGAATGTTATTGCAACCATGCGAACACCCGAAAAAGAAACGGAATTAGTTCAATTAGAAAATACCTTGGTTACGTCATTAGATGTTTTGGATTTAGATTCTATCCAAAATGCGATTGATTTAGGGATTCAAAGATTTGGTAAAATTGATGCTTTAGTCAATAATGCCGGTTATGGTGCTTACGGCCCTTTAGAAACATTTCCAAGAGAAAATATTATTCGCCAATTTAATACGAATGTGATTGGATTATTGGATGTAACCAGAGCAGTAACGCCACATTTTCGCCAAAATAAAAATGGTGTAATGATCAATATTTCTTCCATTGGCGGTCAAATGACCTTTCCTTTGGGTTCATTATATCATGGAACTAAGTTCGCAGTTGAAGGTATTTCGGAAGCACTTAGTTTCGAAATGGCACAAATCGGTGTCAAGGTTAAAATTGTAGAACCAGGAATGATTGCAACTAATTTTGGTGGCCGTTCTTTTGATTTTCAAGCAGGTGAAATTGCCGAATATC
>CAWVWD010000498.1:0-3780 GCA_963933585.1 uncultured Saprospiraceae bacterium | reverse complement strand
GTATTTAACATGCCGTAAAGTTTGATAGATTGTGGCGTATTTGGATTTCCCAAATAATGTGTAATCATATCTTGATAGATCATTAATTTCGCAGCATGGTAACCACCGACACTTCTATGAAAATAAGAAGTCAAAGAGTTGTTAAAAGGATTTGGTTGTTGCATTCCTTGACGTGCTGCCAAATCCAACACTCGGTAATGTGTATTACTTCCGTCAGGAATCATAATGGATTGCTCACTCGGAAATGGTATAATTTGTTGTTGAATCGCTACGGGAGCTTGGAAATCTTCATTAGAAATGAATCTTTTGTCGACCAACCATAAATCAATTAAAGCGACTAATGTAACCAATCCAATTGCAACCGCCCATTTAATTTTTTTAGTAATAAATGCCCATAGAATCATCGCTGCAACGCCGATTAATGCAAATGAACGCAAAGCATCTTTTGCTAAAATATCCGCTCTATCGCTTTTGATTGCTGCGAATAAATCTGGTAAATCTGCTAATTGTTGGAAATCTCTTTCAGATGCGAAACTCAACATTTCCATCGTTCCCATCAACCAAGCAATAAGCGATAAACCGCCGGTAATTCCAGTTGCAATATATAATGCCTTTAATTTATCTTTTTCTGGTAATCCTTTTTTACCCAATTCATGTAAGCCCATAATTCCTAAAATAATCGCCAAAATATTGGAAATACCCAAAATCATGGTAATTGAACGGAACTTATTAAACATTGGAACATAATCCACTAGGAAGTAATTAAACACGGCAAAGTTCTTTCCCCAAGCAATGAATATTGTAAATACAAAAGCCGTTAAAATCCACCATTTCAACCTATCTTTTACAATAAATGCCCCTAAGAAAAATAAGAAAACGACAACTGCTCCAAAGTAAACTGGACCTGAAGTAAATGGTTGGTCACCCCAATAATGTTGTGTCAGTCTTGCTAATTGATTTTGAATTTGTGGACGACTTTGTGGATCTGCTTTTCGCATCGCTTGTTGTAACGCTTTGGTAGAAGCACTTTCTGGGTTTTGGGCAAAATATTGAGAACTCGTTCCACCTTTATAATTTGGAACTAACAAATTCATCGTTTCCCCAATGCCATAACTCCAGTTGAAAATATAATCTTTCGATAAACCATCTTGAGCTACTTGAAGTGTTTGATCTGCCGCACCAGGAGTTGGTAAGGTCAACTCTGATTTTCCACGTTGTGTTTCGTTCGTATATTCATACGTACTCCAAAGCATTGCGGTATTCGTCATCACACCCAAAAATGCACTTATCGCAATTATACCGACGGCTTTCGCAAAACGGGGTATTTGCTTATCTTTTATCGCCCAAGCTAATTCAAATATTCCTAAGATTCCCAACAGGATAACCATGTAGAACGTCATTTGAACGTGATTCGCTAAGACTTGTAATGCCATTCCCATGGCAACTAATGCTCCACCGGCTATGAATTTTCCTCGAAATGCTAAAATCACCCCACCGATGACGACTGGAATATAAGCTGTTGTGATGATTTTGGTCGAGTGACCAGCTTCAAACAAAACAACATTATTCGTGGCTAATCCGAAAACGACAGCACCTAATAATCCTAATTTCCAATCTACGCCTAATGACATCATCAAAACGTACATCATCATCATTAATAAGAAAGTCGCTGTATGAGGAGGTATTAAACCTTGACCTAATAATAAGGTATTGTAAACATGTCGAGTTAAATTACTCGATTTATCCATTAAGATTTGATACGTCGGCATTCCACCAAACATAGAATTTGTCCAAAGCGGAAGATTACCGGTTTTTTCTTTATGTTTTAATACTTCCGATTGCGCCCCTTTAGTTTGAACGTTATCCGATTGACTTAGAACTTTCCCGCTAATCGCAGGTGCGTAATAAGCAAAAGCCAAAATCATCATTACTAAGATAGCTCCGATGTGTGGCAGCCAATTATTGTATTTAGACATGAATATATATTTTATTATTTGATAGGCATTTAATGAATGATGAACTATAAATCTGAATGATTATTCTATATCGTAGCAAAAATAAAATGTTTTATAGATTATCAATAGGTTATGAATGACTATTTAAAATAAAAATATTTTGAAGTAATCTATTTTTCATCACCAATGATAAATTTATTCCTAATTATTTCTAATCCATTTCGCTAAAATTTCGGATACTTTTAATGATGATTTGTAATATAAATGATTTCCATCTGTATAATCATAATTTGCATTCTGTGGAGCAAAAGACCAATATTTCAAATTATGTTCTTGACTTAATAGATTCATCTTTGTATCAAAATCTGGCATATACTTATTTTCAACTGCTCCCATCGGCTCACTGATTGGTAATCGAACTAAATGAACGGAACCATATTTTTTTAAAAATAAAATGGTCTGTTTTAAATAATTCATTCGATTGGGGGAATACTGATAAATAGACATATTTGTATGGTAAGCAATCACTTTTTCTGATGTTCGTTTTTGAACTTCAGAAGGATTCATCGAAACACTGACTTCTAACCAACCATTATCGTGTAAAAATGCTTGATTATCCACAGGATTATATAAAATCTTTCCCCAACTTTGAGCATATTCTTTCATTAAATATTCAAAATTCGGTTTACCTTTTTTATTAATTGATTTAATTTTTGTTAAGAAAAGATTGCGTTCTCTAAACTTAGAAATATCATCGGATTTGTCAAGCGTCGAAATAGACCAAGGACTAACAGCGAGGATGAAGATATTTTTTTTATCTGTCGCAGTCGTATCTATTTTTTTGCAAATGGCCTCAAAATAAACTTGTCCGTAAGGAGAACTAACATTGGCGAAAGCAAAATTTCCAATCGGCGAATAATCGCCCAAAATCGAATCGATTACAGCAGGATTCAAGCCTTGAGCTGCCCTCGAAGTTCCCAATATCATGGACTGATGTTGTCCATTGGTAAACCGAAGATAATACGAATCAAAGTGCCCATCCGCTTGATATGCTGCAAAAATATGAATGCCAATTAATGCACTTGTATAAATAAAAAACTTAATAATAATTCGTTTCATAGATGACAAATTTATAGGATGATTCAGGTATTAGGAGTTAGAATCGCCCTAAAATTGAAAATAGATAAACGACGCTTTATTATATTGACCAAAAAAGAAAATTAATCCTAAGAGGAAAATATAGAGGGAATGTCTAATAAATGGTGAAAATCGTTCAATATCTAATTGATGTGATTTCGTACGATTTATCCATTCTATGATAATCAAAACACCAATCAAAGGAACGATAACCGCTTGACCTTTGAATGCAGGAAACCCGAACTTTTGCTCCCCAATTAATTTAATAAAATCAAAACCTTCCGTTATCGAATTCGCTCTGAAAAATATCCAAGCAATCGTCGTGAAACCAAAAGTTAAGAGCATTTGATAGACTTCTTTAAGCGATGGAAGCAAACGTTCTTCGGCAACTGTGCCCAAGTATTTTCGATTTTTGCCGACTAATAAAATTGGTAAAAACAGAAAAGCATTGATTCCGCCCCAAAACAGAAATGTCCAATTCGCTCCGTGCCAAAACCCACTTACCAAAAAGATGATAAAGATATTTCGAATGGTTTTCGCTTTCGTTCCTCGGCTTCCGCCAATAGGAATGTATAAATAATCTTGAAACCAAGACGATAAAGAAATATGCCAACGTCGCCAAAATTCAGCAATATTTCTTGAAAAATAGGGCACTTTGAAATTCGTCATCAGTTGGAAACCAAATAAT
>CAWVWD010000497.1:0-3783 GCA_963933585.1 uncultured Saprospiraceae bacterium | reverse complement strand
ATTTACATCCGGCATGACATCTTTTCCATCCACGATAACTGGCGTGTTAGAACTGTTGCGTAAAGCGGTGTGTAATACTTCTCGACCTTCTGTTTTATTAATGACTTCACCATTAAACATACTTTCAATCGCAGCTTTCAAACCAGTTTCTTCGGCTAATTGAAGCAATAAATCTACGGTTTCTTTGGTAATATTATTTTTAGAAAAATCAACTAAAACGTCTTCAAACTGTAAGGTGAATTCATTAAAACGATTTCCGTTTTGAGCGAAAAGTTCTTTTAAAGGCGTATTTTGAATTGATTCAAAATGACTTGTTAAAGCTTTCCAAGCTTGCGTTTCTGTAGGATTTTGATTTTTTAACATTTTCCGAATTTTTAAAGGTATAAAGGTTTTAAGGTATTTTGGTATAAAGGTTTTAATCGCAATACCAAAATATCGTATATTCCGAGCAAAGATAGTATTTTATCAAAGTATGAAAATTAAATAATGGTTAAGTGTGGGAAATTCAACAAATTCAAAATCTTTGTGAACTGTTAACCATTTTGATGGCACACACCTTATAAATAAGTTTTTCGACCAATTTTTCCAGACTTCATTAAATTACGATTTCCGTAGCGGCTGTCTTTGCTGCCATAAAGTGTGGAAACTCTTACAGCAACTAAAGGACAGCTGCTACTGACGAAAATTGTCAAACAACCTTAAAAGCTTAAAAATGAATGATTCTATCAACGTTCGAGCAGCTCAAAAAGCAGATATTGACTTGATTATCAATTATTGGTTCCGTTTGAATGCTGCTGATTTAACAAAAATGGGAGCAGATATTAATAAGTTACCAAGTAAATCAGGATTCAAAAATGATTTAATCAAACAATTAGAACTTCCTATAAATCAGCGAAATGTGTTTACTGTGATTTGGGAATTAAACGGAAAACCAATCGGTCATTCTAATACAAACCCAACTACTTTCGGGGATTCTGCCTCTATACACTTGCATCTGTGGAAAAATTCAACTCAACAAAAAGGTTTGGGAACACAATTTCTAAAGAAAACAATATCTATTTATTTTGAAAAGTTACACTTAAAAACACTTTTCTGTGAACCTTATGCACTTAATCCCGCTCCAAATAAAACATTACCAAAAGTTGGTTTTGAATTCGAAAAAGAATACGTAACTACGCCTGGTTCTATTAATTTTGAACAATCGGTAAATCGATGGAAGATGAGTCTGGCACAATTTGAAATAATTTTTAAATGATTAATATGAAAATATACCTAATCGGATTTATGGGCAGTGGAAAATCATATCTCGGAAAACGACTTTCTACAGAATTGGGATTCCAATTTTTAGATTTAGATGAAGTTATCGAAGCGGCTGAAAAACAAACGATTGCGACTATTTTTGAAGAAAAAGGCGAGGATTATTTTAGAAATATTGAAAGTGAAAGTCTAAAAAATACGAAAGAAATAGAGAATGTAATCATTTCAACTGGTGGCGGAACGCCTTGCTTTTTTGATAATATGGATTGGATGAATGAGAATGGCAAAACAATTTTTTTGAATCCAACCATTGATATTTTATTTCAAAGATTAGAGTCCGAAACCACTAAACGTCCAATATTGGCGAATCAATCTGATGAAACACTCCGTTTATTTATTTCACAAAAATTAGAAAACCGCTTAAAATATTACGAAAAAGCACATCTGATTATTAATATTGCGACCTTTGAACAAAACGTTATTCAGGAAATAAAAGATAAACTATAAGTTATTAAGTATTAATTACTTTACCGTTCTACGATTCGTTATAGCGATAAAGTAATTAATATCTAATATTTAATACTTAAAAACGGTGGCTGGAAATTCATTTGGAAATATATTTAAGATTACAACTTTTGGGGAATCTCATGGACGAGGTTTAGGGGTAACAATTGATGGTTGTCCAGCCGGTTTGGACTTTGATATTGAATTCATTCAGAGCGAATTAGCTCGTCGTCGTCCGGGACAATCAGCGATTGTGACACAGCGAAAAGAAGCGGATAAAGTAGAAATATTATCCGGTGTTTTTGAAGGAAAAACGACTGGAACGCCTATCGGAATGATTATTTATAATCAAGATGCAAAGTCAAAAGATTACAGTCATATCGCTGATAAATTTCGGCCTTCTCATGCCGATTATACTTATCATATTAAGTATGGGATTCGAGATTATCGAGGTGGCGGACGTTCGTCAGCAAGAGAAACGGCTGCAAGGGTTGCGGCTGGAGCAGTGGCAAAATTATTATTAAAGCATTTTGGAATTTCGGTGACGGCTTATGTAAGTCAAGTTGGAGCGGTGAAATTGGAAAAATCGTATCAAGAATTAGATTTTAATCTAATTGAAAATACGGCTGTTCGTTGTCCGGATTTGGCGAAAGCCGAAGAGATGATTGATTTGATCAAATCTGTTCGAAAAGATGGCGATACTATCGGTGGCGTCGTGACGGCAGTTATTCAAGATTGTCCTGCTGGTTTGGGCGAACCTGCCTTCAATAAATTACACGCTATTTTGGGACAAGCCATGTTGAGTATCAATGCTTGTAAAGGTTTTGAATATGGTTCTGGTTTTGATGGCGTGACGATGAGAGGTTCCGCACATAATGATATTTTTGAAAATGAAAATGGAAAAATTGTAACAAAAACCAATCTTTCAGGTGGCGTTCAAGGTGGAATTTCTAATGGAATGGATATTTATTTTAGAACAGCTTTCAAGCCTGTTGCAACGATTATTCCGGCTCAAGATTCTATTAACGAAGCTGGAGAATCTATTTCTGTTGTCGGAAAAGGTCGTCATGATCCGTGTGTTTTGCCTCGGGCAGTTCCGATTGTGGAAGCAATGGCAGCTTTGACGATTGCAGATTTTTTATTATTACAGAGAACTACAAAGTTGTAAAATAGGAATGGGAAAATATTGCGATAAACCTATAAGGTTTTGAAAAACCTTATAGGTTTTAAAAGCCCTTTAGGTTTATAGGAATGGGAAAATATTGCGATAAACCTATAAGGTTTTGAAAAACCTTATAGGTTTTAAAAGCCCTTTAGGTTTATAGAAATGGGAAAATATTGCGATAAACCTATAAGGTTTTGAAAAACCTTATAGGTTTGTAATCAACTGATGACACTCAAATTACTTCGCTTTTGATTCTGTTTTCTCTCCAAAATATTCAGCGAATTGCTTCAATTGACTTGCCAGTTCGTTATTCTTCGTGGCACTGAAGTAAGTATCTGCCAGTGATTTCAGCGTTTGATA
The DNA here is from genome assembly GCA_963933585.1 of uncultured Saprospiraceae bacterium. Classification (GTDB taxonomy): domain Bacteria; phylum Bacteroidota; class Bacteroidia; order Chitinophagales; family Saprospiraceae; genus CAWVWD01. The sequence continues at coordinate 497 of CAWVWD010000497.1, read as the reverse complement.
CATCATTCTGTCCATTTCCACCATTTGCATCTCTTTCGTCCAAAGGTCAATCTTATAAGTATCTCTGTGATTTTTATCGAACATTGCTAGTAACATTGCTTTACATTCTTGAGGACCGTCATTGTCCGTTGCATCCCAAATAATTGAGTCCGGCATATTTTTCTCATCCAAACCAATCTTAATCGTTATTTCCTTATTTACTTTACTTGCCATTTTTGTATTTGTTTGACTACTTTGAAAGTAGTATAACGGTTCGAAAACCTTTGATCGTTTTAATTATAATCTATTCTTATTATTAACACAACAATTACCCGAAAGTTATTGCAGCCGCTAATTACATTTTCTGAATTTCGTCTGATTCATAAATAAATACGCCATTATCAACTCGTTGAGCTGCTTTCAACATTCCGACGGCAACTTGCTCTGCCCGAATTGCACTGTATTGCGGCGCGATCCTGTCTGTTATTAAGTTAAATAACCGAGAAGCTGCCATTGCC
>CAWVWD010000496.1:0-3789 GCA_963933585.1 uncultured Saprospiraceae bacterium | reverse complement strand
AAGTACAAATCTAAAAAATTGGAACTTTACAAAAATTGAGTTTTAAATGTTTAGCAGATTCCGACCTCCGTCGGAATGACGGTCTTTTTTCGAGTTCTAATACTCGAATAAATTTTAGCGATGAAAAAAATAACAGTTTTAGCTGGTGACGGAATTGGTCACGAAGTGACGCAATGGGGTGTGAAAGTTTTGAAAGCCATTGCGAATAAATTTGGGCATGATTTCCAATTTGAAAATGCATTAATTGGACATTCGGCGATTGAAGCAACGGGAGATCCTTTACCTAAGGAGTCATTGGAAAAGTGTCGTGCTGCGGATGCAATTTTGTTGGGAGCAGTTGGCCATCCGATGTATGATAATAATCCGAATGCAAAAGTACGTCCAGAGCAAGGTTTATTAAGAATTAGAAAGGAATTAGGTTTATATACGAATATCCGTCCGATAAAATTATTCGATGAATTATTGAGTGCTTCGAGTATTAAGGAAGAAATACTGCGAGGTGCAGATATTTTATTTTTTAGAGAATTGACAGGCGGAATTTATTTCGGGGAACCGAGAGCACGCATAAATGAGGGCAAAACGGGAATTGATACAATGATTTATCATCAGTATGAAGTGGAACGAATTGCACGAAAAGCGTTTGAGTCTGCGATGACTCGTAAGAAAGTATTGCATTCGGTAGATAAAGCGAATGTGCTGGAATCGTCAAGATTATGGCGAGAAACAGTTCAAGCTTTGTCGAAAGAATATCCGGAAGTAAAGGTAATTCACTTATTTATTGATAATGCAGCGATGCAATTGATAAAAGATCCTTGTCAGTTCGATGTGGTTGTGACGGGAAATATGTTTGGGGATATTTTGACGGACGAAGCTTCTCAAATTGCGGGTTCTTTAGGAATGTTGGCTTCGGCTTCGATTGGCGATAAAGTCGGCATTTATGAACCTATTCATGGTTCTGCGCCGGATATTGCAGGAAAAGGAATTGCGAATCCTTTGGCGACAATTCTTTCAACGGCTTTGATGTTGGATATTGCTTTTGGAATGCAAGATGAAGCAAATGCTGTGATTTCAGCAGTTGATAAAGTATTAAAAGCTGGCTATAGAACTGGCGATATTGCGGAAGATTCGACACCGAAGGAAATGGTTTTGGGAACAGATGCGATTGGTGGAAAAGTAATTGAGTTTTTATAATTAGATATTAGATATTAGACTTTAGACGTGAGAATCGGACGTCAAAAATCTAATATCTAAAATCTAAAATCTAACATCTAAAAGATGAAAGACAGAATATTCATATTTGATACGACCTTACGAGATGGCGAACAAGTGCCGGGTTGTCAATTATCAAAAAATGAAAAAGTTGAGATTGCGAAGGAATTGGAGTTATTGGGTGTTGATGTGATTGAAGCAGGTTTTCCTGTGTCAAGTCCAATGGATTTTCAGTCAATTATAGCGATTTCAAAAGCGGTCAGAGAACCAACGATTTGTGCTTTGACTCGCGCCGTTGCAAATGATATTAAAGTCGCTGCGGAGTCGTTACAATATGCGAAACACGGGCGAATTCATACTGGAATCGGTGCGTCGGATTATCATATTAAACATAAATTTAAATCTACGAGAGATGAGATTATCGAACGTGGTATAGCTGCGGTAAAATATGCGAAATCCTTTGTGGAAGATGTAGAGTTTTATGCAGAAGATGCTGGTCGTGCGGATCATGCGTTTTTGGCTCGAATGGTCGAAGCGATGATTAAAGCTGGTGCAACGGTTATCAATGTGCCTGACACAACTGGCTATTGTACGCCAGAAATGTACGGTGCGATGATGCGTTATTTGAAAGAAAATGTATCGAATATCGATAAAGCAATTCTTTCTTGTCATTGTCATAATGACTTAGGAATGGCTACTGCCAATACTTTAGCGGGAATTAATAACGGTGCAAGACAAATCGAAGTAACGATTAACGGAATCGGTGAACGTGCAGGAAATACGGCTCTGGAAGAAATGGCGATGATTGTGCAAACACATAAACATTTGAACTTTGAAACGAATATTCAAAGTCGACATTTGAGTAGCATTAGTAAGTTGGTTTCTAAAATGATGAAGATGCCTGTGCAGCCAAATAAGGCGATCATTGGTAAAAATGCCTTTGCGCACTCTTCAGGAATTCATCAAGATGGTGTTTTGAAAGATCGTGAAAATTATGAAATCATTGATCCAAAAGATGTTGGTATTAATGAATCTGCGATTATCTTGACGGCAAGAAGTGGCCGTGCTGCTTTGAATTTTCATTTGACGAATTTGAATTATAATTTAACTCAAAAGGAGTTGAATGAAAAATATGAGGAGTTTTTGATAATGGCGGACGATAAAAAGTTTCTTTCCGATGGTGATTTGATTACGCTAATGGAAGGTTATATGAAAGAGGACGACATCAAACTTAAGCATTTACAAGTAGTCTGTGGCGAGCCGTCAATGCCAACGGCAACTGTTCAGTTAGAAATCCAAGGGAAAACGTATCAAGCGGTTTCGAATGGAAATGGACCTGTAAATGCCGCAGTGAAAGCGATTGACAGTATTTTGGAAGAGATTGTGACAATAGAAGAATATTTGGTGCAAACAATGGCTGGGGATACAACAGATACTGGAAAAGTTCACATGCAATTAAAGTATGGCGAACGTATTTTTTATGGTTTTGCAGTACATGAAGATATCGTGATGGCTTCGGTTATGGCGTATTTGAATGGTTTGAATAAGCTTCCGGGAATTAAGATGAAACAAATCAAGCAGGAAGGTTTGGCTTTGATTTAGTGGATTTTACTTTCTGACTTTTATAATGGGAAACTCCAATGTCTTTTTTGATGTTGGAGTTTTTTTTTTAATAAGTCTTTAAAAGTTCGTATTTTTAAGAAGTTATTAGTGTGACTATATCTAAATGGATACCAATGAATACCAATATAAAAGATTATTATGACAATTTAGCGAATGAATATGATGATGACCGATTTGGTAATTCTTATGGAAAATATTTGGACGTACAGGAGAAGCTAATTTTACAAAAATGGTTAGGAAATACGGAAGCTCAAAATGTATTGGATTTAGGTTGTGGAACTGGGCGGTTCCTGGAATTTGCAAATACGGGCTTAGACATTAGCCCAAAAATGTTGGCGATTGCTCAACAGAAATTCCCATCAAAAAAATTAGTCTTAAGTACCGCGACACAAAGTCCTTTTGAATCGGAAACTTTTGATATAATTATTTCTTTTCATGTTTTAATGCACTTAAATAGGTCAACTTTACAAGAGATATTGGTAGAAACACATCGTATTTTGAAAAAAAATGGTCGATTCGTTTTTGATATTCCATCAAAACATCGAAGGAAATTGACGAAATATAGGGCGAAAAATTGGCATGGTTCGAATGATTTGACGATAGAAGAACTACAAAAAGTAATTGGTAAACAATGGAAAATCAACCAATATCAAGGAATTGCGTTTTTTCCAATTCATCGAATTCCTAAACGATTGCGTCCGAGTTTCATACGTTTAGATAACTTTTTATGTCGTTCGCCATTCAAAAAGTATGCTTCTTATCTTATATTTGAATTTGTAAAAATATGAATCTCAAAAATTTCATTCCAAGAGAAATAAAAGTACAATATCAATTACTCAGGAGATATTGGCGAGATGTAAAGAAAAATGATCAGTTTGCATCGTCGAAAAGCGAGGTTAAAATCCTGCCTTATCAAATCGAACTCACTCAAATCATTAAAGCCAGTTATTTATATTT